>JADGON010000248.1 GCA_017882945.1 Acidimicrobiia bacterium
GACGCGCGTGATGCCCACGACTCCACCGAGCTCGTGGAACCAGATGACCGCGGTCGAGCCTCCGAGATCGAGGCACGCGACGCGGCCGATGCTCGAGCGCGTCTCGGTGGAGCCGTTGGGGGTCGGGGGCGGCAGCGGGCCCGTGATGCCGGCCCGCCTCGGGCAGTCGGGCAGTCCCTTGACGGCCGTCAGGGTCGTGCCGGCGTCCTTGAGCATCCGCTGGTACACGCTGGTGCCCCGGCCGGTCGGGTCCGTCTGGAGGTAGAGCACCGAGCCGCATCGTGTCACGAACAACGTCGACGCGTTCACCCGGGCCCGCTTCGGGTCGAGGAGCACACACGGCTTCCCGGCATCGACGGCGCGCAGGAGAGCGTCCCAGCCGTCCGCAGCCGCGCCGGCGAGTCGACTGCGATCGCGAAAGGCCCGCACCGAAAGGCTCTGCAGCGCGACGGTCGCGTTCGGCTCGTGGAAGGTCTCGACGAACACACCGACCTCACCGGACTGGAACGTGGCGTCGCGCACCGATGCGATCTGGTGGTTGCTCTCGAAGAGGGTCAGCGTCGTGCCCACGCACTCGGCCCGGACGTCGAACGGACCGGGTGAAGCACGCAACGCGTCGCTGCTCACCCACTTCCCGTTCCCCGTCAGCACGGTGCTGCGGCCTCCCTCGACGCGTGCGATCGCGTACGTACCGTCGTTGCCGACCCCCAACCGGTAGTAGTTGTCCGAGTCCTGCATCCGGCACACGACGCCGAACCCCGTGTCGGCGGGGCTGCTCGCGGTGTCGAAGTGGGCGTTGAGGACCTGGTCGCCGAAGAAGTGCTCGGCGAGCGGGGCGGTGACGAGGCTCCCCGCCTTGCGCAGCCCGATCTGGTAGCCACCCGGTGAAGGCGCGCCGTGGCCGTTGCCGTCGTCGAACGGAGCCAGGGCCGGGTCGGGGGCGCCGAGGTTGGCGTCGACCGAGCGTGCGATGATCGGCGCACCGGCCTTCGGCAGTGCGGATGCGTCGACCGAGCTCGACGAGCTGCACCCCGTCGCAGCCACCGCGAGCGCGACGAACGCGCCCAGCGCCGCCCAGCTGCTTCGCCCCATGACCGCCCTCTCGTCCGGTCCGAGATCCTTGCACGCACGCCCCCGCGAGCCGGGTCAGGCGGGCTTCGCGGCCCGCTTCGCCGCGGCGCGCAGCGCGAGCTCCGGTTCCTTGCGGTCGAGATAGTCGATCCAGCGGGTCACGAGACCCTCGGCGTCGACGTCGACGATGGTCGCGCCGTGCATCTCGATCGGGGTTCCGGCCACCGGGTCGTCGGCGCCGCGGCCCGCGTATGTGGCGCGTCCGATCCACTCGAACACCGCCCAGTCCTCGCCCCCACGGATGCTCGTGATCTCCTGGCGCCAGTCCGGGAAGATCTCCGCCGTGCCGCGCTGCACGGCGCGCAGGTCCTTCGTGCTCGGTGTGTTCGGGTCGCCGAACGTCGCGTCGAGCGCGAAGAGGTCGCGCCACCGGCCCTCCTGCTCGAACGCGAGCGCCTGCTCGGCTCGACGCGCCCACGCGTCCCAGTTCATCAGACGACCTCGACGCTGCGGCCGCCCCGCCACGCGCGCAGCACGAGCGCCTCGCCCTTGAGCGCCGCGTGATCCCAGTCGCCGAACCCCATGGTGGTACCCGCCTTTCCGGTCGCCGCGGGCAGACGCTTGACGCGCTCGAGCCCGACGCGCACCGAGGCGGCGGTTCGCTCGTCCGCGAGCACGATCCCTTCACCGAGCAGGCGCCCGATGTCATAGGCAGCGACGCCGATCGGGCTGGCCGCGTGCATCCGTGAGCGCTCGCGCAGCTCGGCGCGAATCGGATTGGTGTCACTGATGGTGTCGACGTAGGCCCAGTCCTCGAAGCCGCTGCGCCAATCCGGTCGCGCGTAGCCGAACATCAGCGCGGAGTTGGTCACGACGGGCCCGGTCCAGCCCGCGGCCTCGACGCCGAGCGCTACCGCACGCGCGGCGACGCCCAGGCCGAGGTACAGCAGCGCATCGGGCTCGACGGTCAGCGCGGCCTCGACGTCGGCGCGCAGGTCGTCGGCGAGCGGTGACACGGAGCTGCGAAACGCGAGCTCCGGATCTCCGGTGCGGGCAACCGCGCGGCCGAGCCAGAGGTTGTAGCTGGTGCCCACCGGAGTGTCGTCGTACAGGACGGCAATCCGGTGATGGCCGTGCGCGCGGAGATGCTCGGCGAGCAGGACGGGCTCCTCCTCGAGCGAGCCGACCTGGTAGTGGAACATGTGCAGGCCACGCGTGAACGCGCCACCGGTGTAGTTGATGCACGCGATTCCGGCGTCGTCGGCGAGGTCGCGCACGATCAAGCCGTTGTCGCTGATCGACGGACCGACGATCGCGACGACTCCTGCGTGGACCAGCTCGTTGAACGACTCGATCACGGACTCGGCCGACCCCGCCGGCAACCCGTCGGCTTGACGGGCTGTCAGCGTGATCTCCTCGCCGAGCCGCTCGTCGACGCGCTGCTCCGCGAATCCGAGCCGCAGGCCGTCCTCGAAGTAACGACCACCGTCTCCCTGGGGGAAGTCGTACAGAACCCCTACCGGTACGGTCACGTCGGTTGCTCCAGCTGGTCGAGGACTTCCCGGGTGTGTTCACCGAGGCGCGGTGGGGGGCGGTCGAACCGGAACGGTGATCCGTTCGCCACGATCGGCGCGCCGACATGGGTGACGCCGTCGATCTCGACGAAGTGGCCGCGCGCCCGCAGGTGCCGGTCGTCGAGCGTCTCGTCGGGGGTCCGGATCACCCCCCACGGCAACCCCGCCTCCTGGCCGAGCCGGAACAGCTCCTCGCCGTCATGGCGGTCGGCGAGGCGTTGGGTCGCAGCCATGAGCTCGCCGTAGCCGCGCGCGCGATGGCGCGGGTCTTCGAACGCGGGATCCGCGAGCGGTCCGGCGACACCGTCGGCCTCCAGCATCGCGAGGAAGTGGGTGAACACGTGCGGACCGAGGAAGTCGGGAATCAGCGCAGCGACCTGCTTGCCGTCGCGCGCGGTGACGGTCGGGTGGCGGAACCGGGCCATTGGCGATCCGGTGCAGAGGTACGTCATGACGTGCCACTCGGTCATCGACGCCGACGCCTGGTGGGCCGAGACGTCGATCAGCTGCCCCTGCCCCGTGCGAGCCCGGAAGTCGAGCGCGGCGAGGACCGCGATCGCGCCGTAGGTCGCCGCGGTCAGCCACGCCTGGTCGCCCCAGCACGCGAGCGGCGGATCGTCGGTGCCGTAGCCGCACACCGCCATGGACCCGCCGAGCGCCATGAGCACCAGATCGTCGGCGGCGTAGTCGGCCCACGGGCCGGTGAGCCCGAACGGCGTGATCACGCAGCTGACGAGACCGGAGCTGCCCGCCGACAACGACTCGTGGTCGAGGCCGCGCGCTGCGGCCCGGCTCGAGCCGAGCGTGTGGATCACCACGTCGGCGGCCGCGCACACGCGGCGAGCGGTCTCGTCGTCGTCGACCACGACCGACCGCTTGCCGACGTTGAAGTGCCAGAAGTCGAGGCTCGCGTCGAGGTCACCGTCGCGCCCCTCGACGTACGGGCCGGCGTGCCGGCTCGCCGCGCCTTCGGGCGGCTCGATCTTGACGACCTCCGCGCCGAGGCCGGCGAGCAGGCGTCCGCAGTACTCGACCGGCTCGTCGACGAGCTCGACCACCTTCACCCCGTCGAGCGCACCCGTCATTGCAGGGCCCCCGAACCCACGAGCACGGCGATCTCGTCGTCGGGGAGTCCGAGCACCTCACCCAGGACGTAGTCACGGTCCTCGTCGAGGTCCGGCGGCCCGCGATGGATGGCTCCGCCGGTGTCCGGAGGCGTGACCGAGAGCTCGAACGGCACGCCTTCGAGTGGGAGCTCACCGACCTCGGTGCTCGCAAGCCGGGTGAAGTGGTGTCGTGCTGCAAGCTGCGGATCCCGCTCGACGCGGTCTGCCGCGTCCTGCACCGCGCCGGCGGGAACGCCGACGCGCTGCATGGTCTCCATCACCTCGTACCGATCCCGGGTCTCGGTCCAGGTCTCGACGAGCCGGTCGAGCTCATCCGCGTGCTCGATGCGCGCGGCGAGTGTCGCGAACCGCGCGTCGTCGGTCCACGCGGGGTGTCCGAGCGCGGCGACGAACGCGAGCCAGTGCGCTTCGGTGCTGCACGAGATCACGACCCAGCGGTCATCGCCGAGTGCCCGGTACGCGCCTTGGGGCGCGCCACCGCGCCGGTTGCCCGGTGGGAAGCCGGCGCGGCGCGACGACCGGCCGTTCACCGAGCGGTCGAGCACGAGCGGCCCGCCGAGCGCGGTGGCCGGTTCGAGCTGGGAGACGTCGACGTGCTGGCCCTCGCCGGTCGCGCGTCGGTGCGCGAGCGCGGCCAGCACCCCGTACGCGCCGAGGTAGCCGCCGACGTGGTCCAGGTAGCTGAACGACCAGCCCGCGGGCTCGCGGTCGGGCAGCCCGACGAGATGGGTGAGTCCGGTGAGCGCCTGCGCGGTCGGTCCCATGGTGACGTAGTGCGAATCCGGACCGACGTGGCCGTACCCGCACATCGACACGTAGATGACGTCGGGCCGGAGCTCCTTCAGCGTGTCGTAGTCGAGCCCCCAACGCCCGAGCGTGCCGGCGGCGAAGCTCTCCGTGACGACGTCGCTCACCGCGACGAGCCGGCGGAGCAGGTCGAGCCCGGCCGGATTGCGGGCGTCGACCGCGATGCTGCGCTTCCCGCCGGTGTTGTACTTGTAGAAGATGCCGCCGCGGTTGGGACTCTGCTGCTTCTGGGCCTGCGCGAGCGTCGCGCCTCCGAAGCCCTGGCCGGTTTCGCCGGGTTCGGGGACGAACGGTGGCATCACCCGGATCGGGTCGGGCCGGGTCGTGCTCTCGATCCGGATGACCTCGGCCCCGAGGCAACCGAGGATCATCGTGGCCTGCGAGCCGAAGCCCAG
Source organism: Acidimicrobiia bacterium (assembly GCA_017882945.1). Taxonomy (GTDB): domain Bacteria; phylum Actinomycetota; class Acidimicrobiia; order IMCC26256; family JAENVU01; genus Chersky-806. The sequence continues at coordinate 4,975 of JADGON010000248.1, forward strand.
CCGGCAGAAGTCCAGTACCCGCAAGCCGTCGAGCGCCGTCGGAGCCGCCGTTTCCCCCATGGGCCGAAACTAGCCTCGCCCGGGCGCGGCGACCCAAGATGGCGCTGACGCGTAGGTGGAGGGGGAGCGATGCAGATCGACGACATGATCCTGGTGAGCGTCGACGACCACGTGGTGGAGCCGCCGGACATGTTCGAACGGCATCTTCCCGCTCGATGGCATGACGTCGCGCCGCGCGTCGAGCGGCGTGCCGACGGCAGTGACGTGTGGATCTATGACGGCAACGAGATCCCCAACATCGGGCTCAACGCGGTCGCCGGTCGGCCACCGGACGAGTACGGCATGGAACCCACGTCGTTCGAGGAGATCCGCTCCGGCTGCTTCGATCTCGGTGACCGCGTTCGGGACATGGACGCGAACGGTGTGATCGGCTCGATGTGCTTCCCGTCGTTCCCGAACCTGTGCGGTCAGCTCTTCAGCCGGTCGAGCGACCTCGACGCGGGTCTCGCCGTGCTGCAGGCGTACAACGACTGGCACATCGACGAGTGGTGCGGCGGTGCGCCCGGGCGGTTCATCCCGCTCATGCTCCCGCCCATCTGGGATCCGGACGCGATGGCCGCGGAGGTGCGACGCAACGCCGCCAAGGGTTGCCATGCCGTCTCGTTCTCCGAGAATCCCTCGCACCTGAAGCTGCCGAGCTTCCACGACGCGCACTGGGATCCGTTCTGGCAGGCCTGCGTCGACGAGGGCACGATCGTGTGCCTCCACATCGGGTCGTCCTCACGTCTCGTCATGACCGCGCGCGACGCACCGATCGACGTGCTCATCACCCTGCAGCCGATCAACATCGTCCAGGCTGCGGCCGATCTGCTCTGGTCGCCGGTGCTCCGCAAGTTCCCCGAGCTGCAGGTCGCGCTCTCCGAGGGCGGCATCGGCTGGATCCCGTACTTCTGCGACCGGGTCGACTGGATCTACACGCGCCATCACCAGTGGACCGGCCAGGACTTCGGGGGCCGGCTTCCGAGCGAGGTCTTCCTCGAGCGCGTGGTGCTGTGTTTCATCGACGACCCGGCCGGGGTGGCCAACTTGGACCGCATGGACGTGGATCGGGTGTGCTGGGAGGGTGACTACCCGCACTCGGACTCGACGTGGCCGATCTCGCCCGAGACGCTGTGGCCCGCCGTCGAAGATCTGCCCGACGCCGTGATCGACAAGGTCACGCACGAGAACGCGATGCGGCACTTCCGCTACGACCCGTTCTCCACGCGCGAGCGGTCCGAGTGCACGGTGGGTGCGCTGCGGGCCCAGGCCGTCGACGTCGACGTGACGCCCCGCTCGGTCGCGCCGCGCCTCGAGCGCAAGACCGGTGCCGCCGACCTCATCGGCACGGCCGACCGGGGCAAGCGTTGACCGCCCCCGCGGGCCGGCGAGCGGTCATCGCCGGGGCGGCGACGTCGGACTACCCGGTCCTGCCGGACAAGGCGGAGACCGAGGTGCACGTCCAGGCGGCCGAGCGGGCGCTTGCCGACGCGGGCCTGACCTTCGACGACGTCGACGGGTACGCGACCGTCGGCTATTACCCGATGTACTGCGTCGGCATGTGCGAGTACCTCGGGATCCATCCGACGTGGCTCGACGAGACGAACATCGGCGGCGCGTCGTTCGAGGTTCATGTGGAGCACGCGGCTCGCGCGGTCGAAGCCGGTGCGGCCGAGGTGGTCCTCATCACCTACGGGAGCGTCCAGCTGTCCGCGATGGGCCGGCGCATCGGCGGGCGGGGCGGGTCCGTCAGCGCGACGCAGGCGTGGGACGCGATGTGGGGCAACACTCTCGTGGGCTCGTACGCACTTGCAGCGACCCGTCACATGGCTGAGTACGGCACGACCGCCGAGCAGCTGGCCGAGATCGCGGTGACGTTCCGCCGCCACGCGGGTTTCAACCCCTTCGCGCAGTACCGCGACCCGATCACCGTGGACGACGTGCTCGCGTCGCGCATGGTGGCCGACCCGTTGCACATGCTGGACTGCTGCGTGGTGTCCGACGGCGGAGGCGCGTGCGTGGTCACCACCGAGGAGCGGGCTCGGGACCTGCCCAAACGTCCGGTGCACGTCCTCGGTGGCGCGCACACGCTGACGCACGCGCTCAACGTGTCGCAGTCGCACGATCTCACGGTCAGCTCGGCCGCTCGCTCAGGTCCGCTCGCACTGCAACGCGCGGGAGTGGCGCTCGAGGACGTGGACGTGCTGCAGCTCTACGACTCCTTCACGATCACCGTGCTGGTCACCCTCGAAGACCTCGGCTTCTGCGCGAAGGGGGAGGGCGGGTCGTTCGTCGAGGGTGGCCGCCTGGCGTTCGACGGAGCGCTGCCGACCAACACCGATGGCGGCGGGCTCTCGGCGTGCCATCCCGGGATGCGCGGGATGTTCCTGATCGTCGAGGCGGTGCGGCAGCTGCGGGGCGAGGCCGGCGCGACGCAAGTGGCGGATGCCGAGCTCGCACTGGTGCACGGCACCGGCGGCATGCTCTCGACCGGCGCCACGCTCCTGCTCGGAACGGAGGCACCGTGACGCGCCCGGTGCACGAGCCGGCGCCGCTGCCCGAGAAGGCCAAGCCGCGAGAAGGTCCCCCGCAGGATCTGGAGATGGCCCCGTACTGGGCCGCCACGCTCGAAGGCCGCCTGCTCGTCCAGCGGTGCATCCCCCACGGCCACACGCAGCTCTACGGGCGCGCTCATTGCGTCACGTGTCGCGGCGAGGTTCGTTGGGAGGATGCGTCCGGGTTCGGGACGGTGTACTCGTTCACGGTGCTCCGTCAGCACCACTCCCGGTCGCTACGTCACCTGCTCCCGCTGGTGGTCGCGCTCATCGACCTCGATGAGGGACCGCGCATCATGACGAACCTGGTCGACGTCGCGCCGGAGGACGTGCGCGTCGGGATGCGGGTCGAGGTCTTCTTCGAGCGCGTCTCGGACGATGCCGCGCTCCCGCTCTTCACACCCGTTCCGGAGTAGCGGCGCGACTCAGGCGAGCGTGGGGAGGCCGTTCTCGTCGAGCGGCCAGTACGGGTTGTGCGCGACCTCCCACGCATGCCCGTCAGGATCCGCGAAGTACCCCGAGTAGCCGCCCCACTCGGCCGTCTCGGCCGGCTTGATGATCGTGGCTCCTGCTGCGCGCGCGGCGTCGAGTGCGGCGTCCACCTCTTCGGCGTTCGCACAGTTGATCGCGAGGCTCACGCCGCGGAAGCCGGGACCGGCGACCTCGTCCCGGTGGGCGTCGGCGGCGAGGTCGCTGGCGCCGTAGAGGCCGAGGATCCCACCCGCGGTGTGAAAGAAGCTGACCTCACCGGGTACCGAGCTCGAGGACAGCTCCCACCCCAGCCCGACGTAGAACTCGGTGGACCGAGCCACATCGGACACTCCCAAGGTCACCAACGAGATGCGAGCCGGAATCGTCATGGGTTCGATCCTTCCCCGAGAGGTTTGCCGTACTCGACGGCGGTCCGAGGGGTGCGAGGGGTGCGAGGAGTTGCGGGATGACCGCCCACCTCACGTCGTCACGACCTTACGCGGTCATCTCGATGATGGCCGGCTTGTTGAGCTTGCCTGACGGGTTGCGGGGCAGTGGCTCCGTCGTGAGGATCAGGACCCGCGGCAGCTTGTAGTCGGCGAGCGCGTCGGCCAGGCGACCGCGCAGGTCGTCGAGGGTCAACGCGGCGGCACCATCGCGGAGTCGGACGACTGCAGCGATGTCCTGGCCGAGGATCGGATGCGGGATGCCCACCACCGCGCACTCCGCGATGTCGGGTTGCTCGTGGATCGCGCTTTCGACTTCCGCGGACGCGACGTTGTAGCCGCCGCGGATGATGACGTCCTTGGCCCGGTCGATCACGTAGAGGAAGCCGTCGCCATCGAGCCGGCCGAGGTCGCCGGTGTGCACCCACCCCGCGCGCCACGTGCGCGCGGACGCCTCGGGGTCGTTCCAGTAGCGGCGTTCACCCGCGGGGATCCGGAGCGTGATCTCGCCGGTCTCGTCGGTCGCCACCGGATCGCCGAGGTCGTCGACGATGCGCACCTCGACGCCGCGCATCGGCTTGCCCACCGACCCGGGACGCCGGGCGGCTTCCCCGGGGGGGAGTACACACACGCTTCCACCGCCCTCGGTCAGTCCGTAGCCGTTCAGCAACATCGCGTTCGGGAGCAGCTCGCCGAGCCGCAACACGGCTGCCGGTGGGGTCGGGGCGCCGCCGAACATCGCGATCGCGACGGAGCTCGTGTCGCAGCCCTCCAGCACACCGGATTCGAGGAGCAACAGGATGTGGGCCGGCACCATCAGCAGCCAGAGCGGGTGCTCGGCCGCGATGAGCTCGGCGAATCGCGCGGCATCGAAGCGGGGGAGGACGAGCGCGGTGACCGCCAGCCGCAACGGGGTCAGGACGCCGCCCTGGACCCCGGTGAAGGTGGCCAGCGGGATGGAGTGCAGCAGGACGCCACCCGCTTCGAGCGGCGCCATCGCGTGCTGCGCGCTGTTGGCGTGGGTGGACGCGACGCCCCGGGGGAGCCCGGTCGTCCCCGAGGTGTAGAAGATCTCCGACAGGTCGTCGGGGGAGAGCTCGCAGGCAGTCGGTGCATCACCGCCGGTCGCGAGCTGCTCGCAGGACCGCGCCGGCACTCCGTGGACGCGCTCGATCTCGGTTCCCGCAACGACCAGGCGAGCGCCCGAGTCGCGGAGGATGTGGTCGATCTCGCGTGCCGCGTACCGCGGGTTCACAGGCACGGCTGCGGCACCGGCCCGGTGGCACGCGGCGAACGCGATCGCGAAGTCGCAGGCCTCGGCGTTGGTGAGCAACAGGACGACTCGGTCGCCGCGGGAGACTCCGGCCGCGGCCATGCCGCGGGCGACGGCGTTGGCCATGCGATCCCACTCCCGGTAGGTCAGTGCCGGCCCGCCGTCGACCCGCACCGCGGTCCGATCACCGAACCGCGCGGCTCGGTCGGCCAGCTCCTCGGGTACGGACATCAGGCCAGGCAACCACATCGGCCAGGTTGGGAGCACCCTGGGAACTCGCTAAACTTCTCCAACTCCTCAGACGGTGCTTTACCCCCCGA
>JADGON010000249.1 GCA_017882945.1 Acidimicrobiia bacterium
CCGGCGCGCTCGCGCTCGTGCGGGCCGTCCAGTACCTGCCGGACGGGATCGTGCTGGCGGTCGTGGATCCGGGCGTCGGGACCGAGCGGCGGGTGATCGCGGTCGAGACGGAGTCCGGCTACTTCCTCGGCCCCGACAACGGCCTGCTCGCGCCCGCGGTCGCGATGATCGGCGGCGCGGGGCGCGCGGTGTCCTTGACGAACGACGAGTACCACCTCGCGTCTCCCGGTCCGACCTTCGCCGGGCGCGACATCCTTGCTCCCGCCGCGGGCTATCTCGCCGCGGGCGTCCCGCTCGAGGAGCTCGGCGAAGCGATCGATCCGATCGGGATGGTCCCAGGCCTGATCTCACTGCCCAACGAGGAAGACGGCACGATCGTCGGCGAGGTCTGGTGGGTCGACCGGTTCGGCAACTGCCAGCTCAACGTCGATCCGGCCGAGCTCCAACGCCACGGCGTGGACGTGGGGGGCGCGGTCGAGCTGCGCTTCGGGGGCCAGCAGCGCATGGCCCGCTGGGTCCGGACCTACGCCGACGCCAAGCCTTCCGAGCTCGTGATGCTCGTCGATTCCTACGGGCTCGTCTCACTCGCGCTCGACCAACGTTCGGCGGCGGTGGAGCTCGGACTGCGTGGCGGTTCGGGGATCACGGTCGTTCCCCCACCCGGAGGTGCACGGTGAGACCCGGAACCACGATCGCCCTCGCGGCGCTGCTCATCCTGATCCTCGGCGCGGCGCTGCTGCAGTTCGTGTTCCGCGTCGGTCCGTAGACCGGGACGCGATGACGCGAAGGCCCGGCGGGCTACGGGCGAGAGATCGCCGGGGGCGCGGCCGGTGCGAACGCGTGTGGCATTCGGACCGACCGCGCACTCCGCGGCGTCGAGAACGGGGCTCCGGCAGCAGACGCAGACGTGCTTGGGGCGGGCTGGGAGGCTGGTTCCATAAACACCTCGGGGACGTAGGTCGTCCCGTCGGTGTTCACGCCGCCTGTGCCCACGTACCGGAACCCCGGATCTGTGAGATCGGTGGTGCTGTGGTCGAACGAAGGTTGGCCCGGGTTCGACCCGGTGAGAGGTGCTGCGGGCGACGGAGGTGCTGCGTCGCATCCACGCCTCCCCATGTCCCGAACCCCCCTAGTCGCTCGAATGGAACATCTAGTGCATCGGCCCCACACCCTCAGGCCTTGAATCGAAATCTCACGGAGGGTGACCTTTTTTCGCGACGGATCCGTCGCCCCGGCGACCGCCGTACGATCCGGCCATGCTGATCCCGGCTCGAGAGGCGCCGGTGCTCGCCGAAGCGGACGTCGTGGTGGCCGGCGGCGGGCCGGCAGGGCTCGGTGCAGCGATCGCGGCGGCGCGGCTCGGCGCCCGGGTGGTGCTGTGCGAGCGCTACGGCTTCCTCGGGGGGAACTTCACCGTGGCCTCGGTCGGCACCATCTGCGGTCTGTACCTGGACACGGGCGATGGCTTCGATTTCGTCGTCGGTGGCATCGCGCGTGAGATCGCCGATCGGCTCGCGGGCTCCGGCGGTGGCGTCGGCCCGATTCCGTTCAAGCAGACGGCGGTCTTCGTCTACGCACCGTGGGAGGCCAAGCGGCTTGCCGACCATCTCGTCACCGAGGAGCCCTCGCTCGACCTGTTGCTGCACGCGCTCGTCGCCGACGTCGTCGTGTCCGCCGGCCGGCTCGATGCAGTCGTGCTCGCGACGAAGCGCGGGCCCGTGACGATCACCGGCAAGGTGTTCGTCGACTGCACGGGTGACGCCGACGTCGCGACGTTCGCAGGCGTGCCGACTGTGCTCGGTGCACCCGGTGCGCGCCAGCACGCGTCGATGCAGTTCATGATGCAGCACGTGGACTCGGAGGCGGCCATGGCGGCCCTCGGTGAGCTCGGCGACCTGATCGCCGAGCACGGTGCGCATCTCTCGCGCGACGGCGGGGCCGTGATCCCCACCTTGCGACCGGGCGAGTTCCTCGGCGCGATGACGCGGGTGCGCAACCCCGACGGCTCGCCGATCGACGTGACGGATCTGCGCCAGGCGACGTGGGGCGAGCTCGAAGGTCGCCGCCTGGCGGCCGAGGCCGCGTCGTTCCTCACCAGCCGGATGCCCGGTTTCGCCGACGCGTTCCTCGCCGACACCGCTACCGCGCTCGGCGTGCGCGAGACCCGTCGCATCGTCGGTGCGCACGTGCTGACCGGTGCGGACGTCGAGGCCGGCGCGACGTTTCCCGATGCGGTTGCAGCCGGCGCGTGGCCACAGGAGTACCACGTCTCGGGCCGAGGCACCGAGTACCGGTTCCTCCCACCGGGTCGGCGCTACCAGATCCCTTTCGGGAGCCTGCGCACGGCCGGGATCGAGAACCTCCTGGTCGCGGGCCGCTGCATCTCGGCCGATCACGACGCGCTCGCGTCGACGCGAGTGATGGGTCCGAGCCTCGCCCTGGGCCAGGCCGCGGGAACCGCTGCCGCGCTGGCCGCCCGCGGCGACTGTCCGGTCGGTGAGCTCGACGTCGAGGAGCTGCAGGCGGTGCTCGTCGCCGCGGGTGCGCAGCTGGCGTGACGTCTGCGAGACTCCCGCGGTGAACCTGGTCTCGTTGTTGCTCGAGCGGGCCGACGAGGCCCCCGATGCGGTCGCCCTCGTCGAGGGTGATCGAGCCGTCTCGTACGCGGAGCTCGAGTCGCTGGCCGCGCTCGTCGCCGGTGGGCTCGCGAAGCTGGGTGTCGCGCCGGGAGACCGGGTGGCGATCGCCTGCTACAACGACGTCGGATTCGTGACCACGTACCTCGGCACGCTCTGGGCAGGTGCGGTCGCGGTGCCGTTGAACCCGCTTGCCCCGCAGTCGGTGCTGGCCGGCCAGGCCGCGCGGGTGCAGGCTTCGGTGCTGGTGTGCGGGGCCGGGACCGAGGAGCTGCTCGGGCTCCCCGGCGCGATCCAAGTGAGTGAGCTGTCGGCCGGCGAGCCGATGGCGGCCGAGGTGGAGCGTGACGACGCGGAGCTCGCCGTGTTGCTCTTCACCTCGGGAACCGCGGGGGCGCCCCGCGCCGCCATGCTCACCCACGGGAACCTTGCCGCGAACATCGGGCAGGTCCAGGGTCATCCGGGTCTGCGGGTTCGATCAGACGATGTCGGGTTGGCCGCGCTCCCGTTCTTCCACGTCTTCGGACTCAACGTCGCGCTCGGCGTCGCTCTGCAAGCAGGCATGCGCACCGTGCTGCTCGACCACTTCGATGCCGCACGAGCGGTGGAGCTCATCCGCGTGCACGGCATCACGATCGTGGCGGGCGTCCCCACGATGTTCGGGGCGTTCCTCGATCTCCCGGAGGAGCTCGCGTCACCGGTGTCGTTCACGTCCGTGCGCCTGGCCGTGTCCGGTGCGGCCGAGCTTCCGCTCGAGCGCGCGGAGGCGTTCCGGGCGCGCTTCGGGATCACGATCTACGAGGGCTACGGGCTCACGGAAGCGGCACCGATCGTCAGCACCACGGCCATCGAGGATTCACCGCAGTGGGGTTCGATCGGGCCGCCACTCCCGGGGGTCGACGTGCGGCTCGTCGGCGACGACGGAGAAGACGTGGTGGCCGGCGACCCGGGCGAGATCTGGGTGCGCGGGCAGAACGTGTTCATCGGGTACTGGGACGACCCGGACGCCACCGCGCGCGTGCTCGTCGACGGCTGGTTGCATACCGGGGACGTCGCAGTCGCCGACGACCGCGGCTATCTGAGCCTGGTCGACCGCAAGAAGGATCTCGTCATCGTCTCGGGCTTCAACGTCTTTCCGGCCGAGGTGGAAGAGGTCCTCCTCGCGCATCCCGAGATCGCGGATGCCGCGGTGATCGGCGTGCCCAACCCGCGCACGGGCGAGGCGGTTGCGGCGTGGGTGGTCCTCGAACCGGGCGCACACCTGACCGTCGAGGCGGTGCGCGAGCACGCGGCGCTGCATCTCGCTCGGTACAAGGTGCCGGCGAAGGTCGAGATCGTGGAGTCTCTCCCGCGCAACGAAGCGGGCAAGCTCCTCCGACGTGAGCTGCGCGCGTCGAGCTAGGTGCTGACCGTCACGGGTTGGCCGACACTCACCGCGCGCTCCCGGGCCGCGCTCGCCCCGGCCGCGACGAGGAACCCCGCGTAGATCACCGCGATCCCCGACGCGAGCGAGATCACGAACGCCTCGTCCTTCCCCGCGAAGCCCTGGATCAGCCCCCCGCTCGAGAGCACGAGCGTGCCCAGGGCGATCAGCAGGTTCGCGGCCGCGCGCCGACCGTTGCCGGGCGTGGTGCGCGCCCGTGCGAAGCGCCATGCCGACCAGAGCGCCCCGGCGATGATGACGAGGGCTCCGACGCCGCTGCCGACCGCGGCGAGCACGCGTGGGAAGACCCCGAAGACCTCGCTGCCGACCGGGATCGCGTTGCCGTGAATCGGGCCGTCGATCGGTGCGGTGAGCAGGACGCCGGTGGCGAGACCGGAGAAGAACACGAGCCCCCACTGGACCCGGCGCCCTCGCTCGCGTCCGGCCAGGAGGTAGACGGTGCCGAGGGCGAGCCAGGGGACCGTGAGCACGGCCCCGAGCAGGAAGAAGACCCGGAACGTGCCGTTGTCCCAGCCCGTGGAGACCCCGGTGGCCAGCGCGGCCGAGGCGAGGGCGAACATCCCGAGCGAGACCGTCCAGGCCAGGTCCTGGGGCCGGCGGTCGCGGGTGAACCGCACCAACGTGGCCTGCGCGAACAGCGTCGCCACCGCCGTCGCCAGGAACGCGAGTCCGATCACCACGGCAGGAGCGTAGGCAGGCGCGGGCACGAAGTGCGGACGCTGGAGCGACCAGAACGGGGCGAGGCTCCGCCGCCGCAGCTCGTCAGGGGCGATCGCGGCTGAGCGCGATGAACGCCTGGGCCGCGGGCGAGACCGTGCCCTCGCGCCAGATCAGGCCGACCGATCGCCGGAGCCTCGGCGAGAGTGGGACCGTGACCGCCCCGGACGTCCGGGCCACCGCGGCGATCGACGCGGGCAGGATGCTGGCGCCCGCGCCGGCGAGCACGAGTGCGACGATCGCTTCACGTTGCTCCGTCTCGACCGCGAGCGTCGGCGCCGAGCCCACCTCGGTGAACGCGGCATCGATCAGGCGCCGGGTCGAGGTGCCGGGCGGCGTCATGACCAGTGGGACGTCGGCGAGATCGCTCATGGTCAGGCGCCGTCGACCGGCGAGCGGCGACGACGGCGGAAGCACGACCACCAGCTCCTGCATGAGGAGCTGCTCGCTGACCAGGCCGGGCTCGTCGATCGGGAGCTCCGCCAGCCCGATCTCGGATCGTCCGTCGCGCACCCGCGTGGCCACCGCGGCGGCATCTTCGGGCTGATCGATGTGGACGATGACGCCGGGGTGCGCGCGCCGGTAGGCACCGACGAGCGGGGCGAGTGGCTCCACCGCCAACGTCGGGAGCGCGACGAGATCGAGGCGTCCGGAGTCGAGGCCGACCACCGCCGCGACGGAGGTGAGGAGCACGGAGCGGTCGCGCAGGAGCTGGCGGGCCGGTTCGAGGAACGCCTCCCCCGCTGCCGAGATCACCCCCCGGCGGCCGACCCGATGGAAGAGCGCGACGCCGAGCTCGGCTTCGAGCCGGGCGACCCCCTCGGACAACGCGGGCTGGGTGACGTGCAGCGCGGTCGCGGCCCGGGTGAACCCGCCGTGCTCCACGACCCCGACGACGTACTCGACCTGGCGGAGTTCCATAGGTACAGCCTATGGGATACATGAGAAGAAGCAGTTGGACCTTTTCTCCTGACCAGGGTGCAATGAGGTGTGGACCAGCCTCGCGATGCCCGGAACGCTCGATGAGCGCCGAGACGATCGTGGCGGTCGCGCTCATCGGGGCGTTCGTCGGGTTCCTCGGCGGGCTCTTCGGCAAGGGCGGGTCCGCGATCGCCACACCGCTGCTGGCGCTGGTGGGGATCCCGCCGATCATCGCCTTGGCGTCACCGTTGCCCGCGACGGTCCCGTCGACGCTCGCCGCTTCGTACGCCTACTGGCGGGAGCGCCTCATCGACTGGGAGGTGTTCCGCTGGTGTCTCGTCGTCGGGATCCCGGCCACGGCGATGGGGGCCTACGCCACCCGTTGGATCGGTGGCGCCATGCTCGTGACCGCCACCGAGGTGGTGGTCACCGCGCTCGGTCTCCGCTTCCTGCTGCGCCCCGGAGACCCTCACGAGATCGCCGTGGAGCCGCCCGCGTACCGAGCCCGGATGATCGCGGTCGCGGCGGGGGTCGGCGTGCTGTCGGGTCTTCTCGCGAACGGTGGTGGCTTCCTGCTCGCACCGCTCTTCGTCGTCGTGCTGCGACTCTCGATCAAGCAGTCCTTCGCGTCGTCGCTGGCGGTGGCCGCGGTGTTGGCGATCCCCGGAACGATCGTCCACGCGGCGCTGGGCCACATCGACTGGCAGCTGGTCGCGGTCTTCGGCGCCACCTCGATTCCCCTGTCCTACGTCGGCGCTCGGGTGGCGATGCGCACGCACCCGGTGCACCTGGAGCGGGCCTACGGCGCGGGGCTCTTCCTCCTGGGCGCGACCCTCCTCCTCACGACTCGCTGATCCACTGGGATCCCCGTGCTCTACGACCGCGCCTGGTGCCGGGTGCCGATCTCAGGGCCTGCTTGTGAAGAAACGCACGAGGGGAGGTGTAGGGTGATTCTCCCGGCCCGCCCGATACGCGGGCCCCGTCGAGAGGACCTCGCGGACCGTGCCCGACCGCCCTGCTGGCAGCGCAGAGGGGAGTCCGAGGCGGATTCCCGA
>JADGON010000039.1 GCA_017882945.1 Acidimicrobiia bacterium
TCGAACCGTGCCCTGGAATGGCTCGACAGCCATTCGCTACTCCACGGCAGGTTGGTCAGGTACTGCGTGGATCGTGCGTGATCTCGCCCCAGGAGGTCGGAGCATCTTTGTGGCTGAAAGCGACTACAACGGAGGCATCGCACTCGATGCGACCAACGCAGATCATGTTGTGATCTCTTCGACACTCGATCCCACCACCAACGCGTCCAACGCTCGGTTCAGCCTCTATGAAGGGCACAGCAGTCCGCTCGGGGAGACGTGGCAGCGGGTAAGTAACACTGGGCAGGATGCGCTTCGACCTACCTTCACGATACGGGGCGGAGTGCTGCTGTGGTTCGCCGGTTCCTACAGCTCATACAGAACGTTCAAGACCAGCGTCGATCGGCTCTCCTGAGCGCCGAGTCGATGCGACGAGCGCCGTAGGCAAACGAGCGGAGAGTGCTGACCAGGCGCACACAATGGGAGGTGCGTAGGCGAACGACAACGTGCGCGCTTTCCTATGCCGTGAGCTGCCCCCCATCGCGAGTGACTTGTTCGTGATCCCCAAGAACGAAGGAGTTCTCTGAAAGTATACAAATTCGATTGACAAGATCGGGTTTAGCGTGGCACCCTGAACCTCGTGCCCGGGTCCAGGAGAACCGCCCTCGCGAACGACCCGTGGGGCGAGCTGACGCGCGAGTCGTTCGACGAGCGCTGTCGCCGGATCGTCTGACCGATCCGCCCGCTCGATTCCGGAGGTTCTCCTCGTGGCACTCAGATCCGTTCTTCCCCGCGCGCTCGACGAACCGCTGCCCCCTGACGTGCTCGCCGACCTGGCCGCGCGTGCCGGGCGGCGGCTCGCCCGGTTCGATCCCGATCCGGTCGCGCCGCCCGGCGGTCGGTGGCACGTGCGGCTCCGGGTGACCGACCACTACGACGTCTGGCTCATCGGCTGGGGCGTGGATTCCCGGGTCGAGCTGCACGACCACGGCGACTCGGCCGGCGCGATCTCCGTGGTGCGCGCGACGTTGACGGAGCACACGCCACGACCGGGCGGTGGCTTCCGATCGCATGCAATCACGACCGGTGCACTGCACCCCTTCGCGGCCGGAGCCCCCCACGACGTGGCCAACGAGGGGCCCGACACCGCGATGAGCGTGCACGTGTACTCACCCCCGCTCACCTCGATGACGTACTACGACGCGAACGCGACCCCGGTTCGCACCGAGACGATTGACCTCCCCGGGCTGGTCGAGGATCGTTGAGCGGTGCCCATCGATGAGCAGCTCGCCCTCGCCCGTGCGGGCCTCACCCGCGTCTCGGCGCGGGCCGCGGCCGCGGCCCGCGAGCGCGGCGCGCTCCTGATCGACATCCGGCCCGTGCACCAGCGCGCGGCCGACGGCGAGATCCCCGGCGCGTTGGTGATCGACCGGAACGTGCTCGAGTGGAGGCTGGATCCCGTCGGCCCGGACCGCATCCCCGAGGTCGAGGGCCCCGAGCAGACCGTCATCCTGTTCTGCAACGAGGGGTACGCGTCCAGCCTCGCCGCCGCCAGCCTCCAAGCCGTCGGGCTGCCCAACGCGACGGACCTCGACGGCGGGTTCCAGGCCTGGGTCGCCGCCGACCTCCCGACCACGCCGCCCCGCTCACCGACCTGAGCCGCCCGGGCTCGCCGGCGCGCTCAGGAATCGCGCGTCAAGGCCGCAGGGCGGCGCGCGAGGACGGTGGCGGCTTCACGCATGAGACTGCGCACCACGTCGCCGGCAGACTCGGTCGAGGTGACGAACGACGCCGCCTCACCGGCCCACACCGCCTGCTGGTCGACGTTGCTCTCCCGCGTGAGGGCGAGGTACTCGTCGCGGTGGGCGTCGGTCCACGAGCGCAGCTCGTCCTCGCGGCCGTGCCAGCGTTCGAAGAACGAGTTGGCGATCGCGCGTCCCGAGACGCCTTCGGGCCACGGCCGTCCGGTCGCGATGTCGAACACGTCGGTGAGCACGGTGTCGTCCGCGGTCGCCGCCACGACCCGCGCTTTGTACGCGTCGGAGGTGCCGCACTCCGGAGTCGCGAGGAAGCGGGTGCCGATCCAGACGCCGTCGGCTCCCAGCATCAGCGCGGCGGCGATGCCGCGCCCGTCCGCGATCCCTCCCGCGGCCACGACGGGGATCGGCGCGACTGCGTCGACGACGACCGGAACGAGCGGCAACGTCGACACGCGCCCCGTGTGACCACCGGCTTCGGTTCCTTGCGCAGTGACCACGTCGACTCCCGCTCCCGCGGCGACACGCGCACCTTCCACCGTTCGCACCTGGCAGACGACGAGCGCGCCGGCATCATGCGCGGGAGCAACGAACGGCGTCGGGTCGGCGAACGAATGCGCGATCACGCGGACTCCGGCGTCGAGCGCGACGGCCATCAGCTCCGCTGCTCCCGGGAAGTGGCTGATCAGCCCGACCCCGAACGGGCGGTCGGTCAGCTCACGCGCACGACGGATCTGGCGGGTGAGCCACTCTGCACCCCCGATCGTGGTGCCGCCGATGAGCCCCAGACCCCCGGCTTCGGACACAGCCGCCGCGAGCTCCGCCGGCGCGTCGCCGCCCCCCATGGGCGCATTCAGGATCGGGTGCTCGATCCCGAGCAGATCGCAGAGCCGCGTGTGGACCGTCATCTCTCGAGCCATCTCACCATGTTGCCCGAGCCTCCAACCGGGAACCGCCCGACCCGGCGCGAATACCTCGGGACGTGTGGTTCCATGGGGACATGAGCGAACTCCATCCCCTTCCGATCGGCAGCGAGCGGATCACGACCGGCGAAGAGATCACCATCCGGTCCCCGTTCGACGGCGCAGAGCTCGGACGGGTCCCCAAAGCCGGGCCGACCGAGATCGACACCGCGGTCCACGCGGCGCGTGACGCACGCAAGCGCTCACCGCTGCTCGCGTGGGAACGGGCCGAGATCCTCGACACCGCGGCGCGCCGGATCAAGGAGCGCAACGAGGAGCTCGCGCGGAGCATCGCGAGCGAGGCCGCGAAGCCGATCAAGACGGCGCGCATCGAGGCTGCGCGCGCGGTGGGGACATTCGCGTTCGCCGCGGTCGAAGCCCGCACGCTGACCGGCGACATGATCGCGATGGACGCCAACGTCGCCGGGGTCGGGAAGCTCGGCTTCACGTTGCGCGTCCCGATCGGGGTCGTCGGCGCGATCAGCCCGTTCAACTTCCCGCTGAACCTCGTCAGCCACAAGCTCGCGCCGGCCATCGCCGCCGGCTGCCCCGTGGTCCTGAAGCCCGCGTCGCAGACGCCGCTCACCGCCCTGCTGCTCGCGGAGATCCTGCTGGACGAATCGGGATTGCCGCCCGGGTGGCTGAACGTGGTGACCGGGGGCGGGGGCACCGTCGGCAACGCGCTGGTCGATCACCCCGACGTCGCGATGATCACGTTCACCGGCTCGCCCGAAGTCGGGTGGGGCATCAAGGAACGTGCTCCGCGCAAGAAGGTGGGTCTCGAGCTCGGCAACAACGCACCGGTCATCGTCGAGCCCGACGCGGACCTGGAGCTCGCGGCGACCAAGATCGTGGCGGGCGGGTACGCCTACTCCGGCCAGACCTGCATCGCGGTCCAGCGCGTGTACGTCCACCACTCGGTGCGCGACGCGCTCGTCGACCGGGTCGTGCCCAAGGTCGAGGCGCTCGTCGTGGGCCACCCCCTCGATGACGCGACCGACGTCTCGGCCCTCATCTCCGCCTCCGAGCGGGACCGGATCACCGGGTGGATCGAAGAGGCGATCAGCGGCGGCGCGAAGGTGGCGACCGGCGGCGGGGTGTCGGACGAGGTCCTCGCGCCGACCGTCCTCGTGAACGTCACGCCGGACATGAAGGTCTGCTCGCAAGAGGTGTTCGGCCCGCTGATCGGCGTCCAGGGCTACGACACGTTCGACGAGGCGCTCGCGCTCGCGAACGACAGCCGGTACGGGCTCCAGGCCGCGATCTTCACCCAGGACCTCAAGACCGCGTTGCGCGCGGCCCACTCACTGGACTTCGGCGGCGTCACCGTCAACGAGATGCCGACGTTCCGCACCGACCAGATGCCCTACGGCGGCGTGAAGGACAGCGGCAACACCAAGGAGGGCCCGCACTACTCGGTGCGCGAGATGA
Source organism: Acidimicrobiia bacterium (assembly GCA_017882945.1). Lineage (GTDB taxonomy): Bacteria > Actinomycetota > Acidimicrobiia > IMCC26256 > JAENVU01 > Chersky-806. The sequence goes on from JADGON010000039.1 coordinate 4,130, forward strand.
CCGAGGAGCGCCTCGTCGTCATCCAGCTCTGATCGCTGCCGGCGAGCCGGCCCGGCGCGCGGCCTAGCCTGCCCGGCACATCGACCACGGGGGACGAGATGGGCCAGCTGGACGGGAAGATCGCACTCGTCACGGGCGCGGCTTCGGGAATCGGGAAAGCCACCGCGAAGCGGCTCACGGCCGAGGGCGCGCGGATCTGCTGCGTCGACATGGACCCGAGAGGGAAAGAAGTCGCGGAGGAGCTCGGCGGTGTGTTCGTCCACGCCGACGCGGGTGAGTCGAGCGACGTCGACCGCGCGTTCGCCGCGTGCGAGCTCGAGCTCGGTGGCGTCGACATCGCGTATCTGAACGCGGGCATCGCGATCGGCGTCGCGGATCTCAGCGAGCTCACCGACGAGCTCTACCAGCGCATCATGAGAGTCAACGTCGACGGTGTGGTCTACGGGACACGCGCCGCGATCCGGTCGATGGCCCGAGGCGGTGGTGGGGCGATCGTCGCGACGAGCTCGCTCGCCGGTCTCATCCCGTTCCCCCCGGACCCGGTGTACGACCTCTCCAAGCACGCGGTCGTCGGCTTCATTCGCAGCGTCGCGCCGACGCTCGAGCCATTGGCCATCACCGCGAACACGGTCAACCCGGGCATGACCGACACGAACATCCTCACCGACGACGCCAAGAAGTTCTTCGCCGAGGCCAACTTCCCGCTGATGCCCGCCGAGCAGATCGCCGATGCCGTGCTCACGGTCGTGACGACCGGTCGCACCGGGGAGTGCTGGGTCTGCCAGCCCGGCCGCGACCCCGAGCCTTATCGCTTCCACGACGTTCCCGGACCACGAACCGCGGGTGCCGCGGGTCGCCGCCCGCCCCAGGTGGACGACTGGACCAACTGAACTCGGAGAATCCTCCGGGGCACCCGGTACGCTGGGTGTTGTGACCGAAACCAACACGAACCCCGTCGTGCCCGAAGTCGTGGCCGCGGGCGAGGCCCCCAGCCCGGACGGCGCGACTCCGGCCGATCCGGACGCCGGCGAGCAGGTCACCCGGCCCACGAAGCTGATCCGGATCGCGTCGATGGTGCGCGGCATGCTCGAGGAGGTCCGGCGCGCCCCGCTCGACGATGCCGGCCGACGCGCGCTGCGCGAGATCCATGAGCGGTCACTGCGCGAGCTCGAGGGTGTGCTCTCCCCCGACCTGCAGCAGGAGCTCGAGGAAGTCGTCCTTCCCTTCACGTCCGACACGCCGAGTGAGTCCGAGCTCCGCATCGCCCAGGCGCAGCTCGTGGGCTGGCTCGAGGGCCTGTTCCACGGGATCCAGGCCACGCTCTTCACCCAGCAGGCCATGGCCCAGCAGCAGCTCAACGAGATCGGGCAGCGGCGTGCGCTCGAGCCGGGGACCCCCGGCGAGCGTCTGCCCGGCGCCTACCTGTAAGGCCGCCCGTCCCATGACCACCTCCGCTGCTCCTCTCGACGCATCCTGGTCGCCCGACTCGTGGCGGACCCGGCCGGTCGTGCAGCAACCGGACTGGCCCGACGACGGTGCGCTCAAGGCGGTGCTCACCGAGCTCAGCGGTCTCCCTCCGCTCGTGTTCGCGGGCGAGGCGCGCTCGCTCACCGAGTCGCTCGGACGCGTCGCGAACGGCAAGGCGTTCCTGCTCCAGGCCGGTGACTGCGCGGAGTCGTTCAGCGCGTTCTCCGCTGACGGCATCCGCGACAAGCTCAAGATCATCCTGCAGATGTCGGTCGTGCTGACCTACGGCGCGGGTGTCCCCACGGTGAAGCTCGGCCGGATCGCCGGCCAGTTCGCGAAGCCGCGGTCGTCACCGGTCGAGACGCGCGGGGATCTGGAGCTGCCGAGCTTCCGCGGCGACATGGTGAACGACCTGGCGTTCGAAGCCGCGGCTCGACGCCCCGACCCGGCTCGGCTCCTCCGGGGCTACCACCAGTCCGCGTCGACGTTGAACCTCCTGCGTGCGTTCACCAAGGGTGGCTACGCCGATCTCAGCCGCGTCCACGCGTGGAACCAGGAGTTTGTGACCGCGAGCCCCGAGGGTCGGCGTTACGAGGCGGTCGCGGCCGAGATCGAGCGGGCGCTGCGCTTCATGGAGGCCTGCGGGATCGATCTCGACAAGGAGCTGCAGCTCCACCAGGTCGACTGCTACACGTCCCACGAGGCGCTCCTGCTCGGCTACGAGGAAGCGCTCACCCGGGAGGACAGCCTCGCCGGAGGTTGGTACGACTGCTCGGCCCACCTCCTCTGGATCGGTGATCGCACCCGCCAGCTCGACGGCGCGCACGTCGAGTTCCTGGCCGGGGTGCAGAACCCGATCGGCGTGAAGCTCGGGCCGACGGCCGGGCCCGACGACGCCGTCGCGCTCTGCGAGCGCCTGAA
>JADGON010000250.1 GCA_017882945.1 Acidimicrobiia bacterium
CACCGGTGCGCGCCGCATCGAGATCGACGACGTGGATCCAGCGCGCGCCATCCGCCTCGAAGCGCCGGGCGACGCCGACCGGGTCCGCGTCGTAGACGGTCTCGGCCGCGAACTCCCCGCGCAGCAGCCGGACGGCGTTGCCGCCCCGGACGTCGATGGCTGGCAAGAGGTCTACAGGGTGCCCTTCGTCGACGGGAGCTCGGCACTCTCGACCCGCACCGCGTCGCGCAGGCACCGGGCGACTCCCTTGAACGACGCCTCGATCACGTGGTGGCCGTTCTTCCCCGACACGGTCCGCAGGTGCAACGTGATCCCGGCCGCGAAGGCGAAGCCGCGCCAGAACTCCTCGGTGAGCTGCGGATCGAACGTCCCGATCCATTCGGCGACCGGATCGATCTCGTACACGAGGAACGGACGGCCCGAGAGATCGACTGCGACCTGCACGAGCGCCTCGTCGAGCGGGAACAGACCGGAGCCGAACCGGCGCACACCGCTCTTGTCGCCGAGCGCCTTCTTGAACGCGGTCCCGAGCACGATGCCGACGTCTTCGACCGTGTGGTGCGTGTCGACCTCGAGATCACCGGTAGCCGCGACGCTCAGATCGAAGCCACCGTGCTTGCCGAGCTGCTCGAGCATGTGGTCGAAGAACGGGATCCCCGTCGACGCGCTCACCTTCCCGACCCCGTCGAGGACGAGATCCACCTCGACGTCGGTCTCCTTGGTGACGCGGTGCTCGTGGTCGTGGCGGGTCGTCATCGGGCACCATGCTCGCGCAGGATGTCCTTCAGGGCCGACAGGAACGCGGTGTTCTCCGCCGCGGTCCCGACTGTGACCCGGAGGCAGTCCTCGACCCCCGGCCAGCGTGAGAAGTCGCGCACGAGCACCCCCCGCTCGACCATCGCCTCCCAGACCGCGTGACCGCGGTCCTCACCGCCCGGGCCGGTCGAGACGCGGAACAGCAAGAAGTTGGCACCGGACGGGAAGACCGTGACGCCGTCAAGCTCGTCGAGGGCCGCGAACAGCCGCTCCCGCTCTTCGACGAGCAACGCGATCCGGGCCTCCATCTCCGCTCGGAACCGCAGTGCGGTGATTCCGGCGAGCTGCGTGCTCACATCGAGGTGGTACGGCAGCACGACCTTCTCCAGCTCCGCCACCACCCAGGGCGGCGCGACACAGAAGCCGAGCCGGAGCGCCGCCAGCGACCACACCTTCGAGTACGTCCGCGTGACCACGAGCGCGCGGTCGTCATCCACGAGATCGAGCGCGGACTCACGAGCGAACTCGCCGTAGGCCTCGTCCACGATCACGAGGCCCGGAGCCGCATCGAGGATCGCCGCAACCGTCGCGGGCGGGTCGACCGTTCCCGTCGGGTTGTTGGGGCTGCACAAGAACACGATCTCGGGCTGATGCTGCTCGATCAGCGCGCGAGCCGAGTCGGGATCGACGCCGAAGTCGTCGCGGCGGGAGCCGACGATGACCTCCGTGCCCGTGATGCGCGCGATGTGGCTGTGCAGCGCGTAGGTGGGCTCGAAGACCAGCGCGCGGCGACCGGTCCCGCCGTAGCTCAGCAGGAGGGTCTGCAGGACCTCGTTGGACCCGTTCGCGCAGAACACCCGGGGCGGCGGCTGGCCGATCGACTCGCCGATCGCGCTCCGCAATCCCCGCGCGCTGCGGTCCGGGTAGCGGTGCAGCGGGACCGTCCCGAGCTCCTCGAGCCAGGCGTCGACGAACCCCGGCGGGGGCGGGAACGGGCTCTCGTTGGTGTTCAGCCGGACCGACACGTCCAGCTGGGGCGAGTGGTAGCCCTCGAGCGCCGTGAGGTCGTCGCGCGGCGCGATCCGGTCGCTCACAGCTGTGCCCGCAGATCGAGCGAGTGCGCGTGCGCGTCCAGGCCCTCGGCGCGCGCGATGACCGCGGCCGAACGACTCAGGGCCGCGGAACCCGTCGGTGACGCGCGAACCACATGGATGTGCTTGCGGAAGTCGTCCACCCGCAGCGCGCTGGCGAACCGGGCCGATCGTCCGGTCGGCAACACGTGGTTCGCACCCGCGGCATAGTCGCCGAGCGCAGTCGGGGCGTACGGGCCGAGGAACACCGCGCCCGCGTTGCGCACCGACGGCAGGAGCACCTCCGGGTCCTCGGTGACGAGCTCGAGGTGCTCGGGAGCAAGCCAGTTGACGACCTCCATCGCCTGGATCGCGTCCCGGACCATCACCACGCGTCCACCGTCGGCGAGCGTCAGGAACATCTCGTCACGACGCGGCGCATCGGCGACGATCGTCTCCAACGCCTGGTCGATCGCATCCGCGACGCCCTCGGACCACGTCACGACGATCGCGGTGCCACCCGGACCGTGCTCGGCCTGCGCCGCGAGATCGGCAGCCACGAGGTACGCCGGCGCGTGTTCGTCCGCGACCACGACGAGCTCGGAGGGTCCGGCCGGGGACTCGATCCCGACCACGCCGGCGCCCGCGACCTCGCGCTTCGCGACGCTCACGAAGATGTTGCCGGGACCGACGATCACGTCGACCGCGCGCAGCGACTCCGTGCCGTAGGCCATCGCGGCGATCGCCTGTGCCCCACCGACGCGGTACACCTCGCTCACACCCGCCAGGGCCGCGGCCGCGAGCGTCACCTGCGGGACTCGTCCGTCGGCGTCGGGCGGCACGCACAGGGCGATCTCGGGCACTCCCGCGACCGATGCGGGGATCGCGGTCATCAGCACCGTCGACGGGTAGGACGCCCGGCCACCCGGCACGTACAGCCCGGCCCGGTCCACCGGGCGCAGCAGCTCTTCGACCGCGACTCCGTCCGCATCGAACCCGACCGGACCCTGGGCCGCCGCCTGCGCCTCGTGGTAGCCGCGGATGCGTGCCGCCGCGCGTTCGAGCGCGTGGCGCAGCTCGGGGTCGGTCGCGTCGAGCGCGGCCTGGGGCTCGGACAGTGGGACCGCCAGCTCGTCCAGCGTGCAGCCGTCGAAGCGGGCCGTCAGCTCCCGCACGGCTGCGTCCCCACGCTCGCGGACGGCCTCGATGATCTCGCGCACCAGCTCGACCGGCTCGTCCGCGGGGATGGATGCGGCCGCCAGCGCAACCCGCGGGTCGGCGTCGGGGCCGCGCAGGTCAAGGCGCGACAACATCGAGCGCGGATCGTACCCGGGGCACGGTTTGGGCCCGGTTCGAATTGCTCGACCCTCGGGATGCGGCCAGGCTGGCTGCGATGGCCACCGGATCCGCGCACGCCGAGCTGAGCACGCTCGACTCCCAGCTCGAGGAGCTGACGACGCGGGTTATCGCGGTCGCCGACCAGTATCGCGACACCCCGGACTCCGCGATCACCGCCGAGCTCGACAGCGCCGAGCGCAGCCTCCTCACTGCCCGCCGCGCCGTCGAACGCGCCCGCCGCAACCTCGCCTGACCCGCACCCCGTCCTTTGGCGTCACGACCCACGTATTTCGTGGGTACGTGACGCCAAAACGAGAGACGAGGGTTAGAAGTCGTCGACCATGGTGGGGGTCGGGCCGGAGAAGGCGGCGTCGAGTGCCGCGCGATCCGCGTCGCTCGCGTGGTGGAGCAGGCCGGCGCCCAGCAACGCGGCGGCCGACGCCCAACCCGTGAAGAGCGAGCTGAAGCCGTTGATCGACAGCTGGAGCTCGCCGGTCCCACCGGCGAGGAGCTCCCCGTGGCCGCCTGCGACCCGCAGCACCCAGCGACCTGCGTTCCACGGTGCGAGCCGGTCCGTGAGCTCGAGGTGGACCTCCATCGCGACGTCAGGCGGGAAGCCGCGTGCGGCAACCGCGTCGCGCGCATCGACGAGGCGGTGCATCCAGCGGTTGTTGCTCACCTGCACCACGTCCTGCTCGGGCAGCACGAGCAGGAGCTCATCGACCGGTCCGTGCTGCAGGGTCACGGTCTCCACCTGCATCCCGTGCGTTCCGAGGAAGCGCCAGAGCGTCACCGCGGCTCCTGCATCGCGGGCGACCAATTCGTCCACGACGATCTGGTAGCCCCAGGCCTTGGACGGCTCCTGGCGGAACACCACGTAACCGGCGAGCCCGTCGTCCCCGTCGACGCCGTAGACGAACGACTGATCTTCGAAGCTGTCGTCGGCCAGGACTCCCCACCACCAGTCGCTGCGGTCGACCCAACCCGCATGCGCGGCCGCGACCGCGTCGTAGCAGACCCGCACGAGCGGCCAGTCGGCACGCGCCAGGCGTCGAAGGTCCTCCGAGTCCCCCCTCGGAAGCCGCTCGAGCGAACGGGTCGGGACGCGGTGCGTCGCGAGATCGCCGGCGATCTCCCAGCCCGCGGCCCGGTACACGCGAGTCGTCGCGGGGTTCAGGGTGCTGACCACCAGTCCGCGTTCGCGCATCCGCTCGAGGGAGCGCTGGAGGAGACGGGCGCCGATGCCTTCACCCCGGTGCTCGGGCCGGACGACGACGGTCGCCACACCGCCCATGGGGACCGCGCGACCGCCGAACCACTGGCCGAACCCGATCACGTTCAGCGATCCGACGACCTGTTCGCCGAGGAACGCGGTGACCATGCCCGCCGGGTCCACCAGCGACGTCCACCGCGCGCGGTCCGATTCCTTGACCGCGAATGCTTGCGCCCGCACGTCGAAGATCCCGTTGAGGTCCTCGGCGGTCGGGACGCGGATCTCGATCTCCATGGCGCGGATGCTACGGGGCGGCGGACGGGCAGATGTCGACGAGCAGGCAGGCGGCGCACCGCGGCTTGCGCGCGACACAGATCGCCCGCCCGTGCAGGATCAGGCGCAGCGACAACGCGCCGCGCTCCTCCGGCGCCACCAAGCCGTTGAGGTCGAGCTCCACCTTGACCGGGTCGGTCTCGTTCGTGAGCTTGAGCCGGTTCGCGAGCCGGCCCACGTGGGTGTCCACGGGAAGGCCGGGAAGCCCGAACGCGACCGACCGGACGACGTTGCCGGTCTTGCGACCCACTCCCGGCAGCGTCACGAGATCCGCGAGCTCCGTCGGCACCTCCCCGGCGAACCGCTCCTCGAGCGCGTTGGACATGCCGATGAGGCTCTTCGTCTTCTGGCGGAAGAACCCGGTCGAGTGGATGAGCTCCTCGACCTCGCCGGGGTCGGCGTGCGCGAGATCCGACGGCGTCGGGTAGCGGGCGAAGACCGCGGGTGTGACCTTGTTGACCATCTCGTCGGTGCACTGCGCCGAGAGGATCGTCGCGACGAGAAGCTCGAACGGCGAGTCGTGGTGCAGCGCGCAGAGTGCCCGCGCATCGCCCGGATACTCCCCGGCCAGCCGCTCGACGACCGTGACCGCACGCTGCTTCGCTCCTCGAGGCCTCGCCATCGCACGAGACTAAACCGCTCCGGTCGGGCTGAGCGCGTGGTGTGCACCGGTCAGATTCCGAGCCGCGCGGCCATGAGATCGGGATGAACCGCCGTGACGCCGGTACCGTGGGGGGATGCTCTCGGTGCGCGTGCTTCGGCCTCCCGCGCCCGAAGACATCGAGCTCGTCCGCAGCCTCGAGGCCGCGGCGTCCTCCGTCGACGGGCACGAATCGCTCGCGTCGTTCGTCTGGCGCGATCTCGCGAGCCCCTCGCACGAGACCTCGGGGATCCTTGGCGTCGCGGATACCACCCCGGTCGGCTATGCCCACCTCGGGCCCAGTGACACCATCGGCGATCCTCACCTCGTCGCCGCGCTCGTCGTCGACCCCGACCACCGTGATGGCGGTCTCGTCGCGAGTGAGCTGCTCGACGCGCTCGTTCGTGAGGCAACCATCCTCGGCACGACGCGCGTCGTGCTCTGGTGCAATGGCGCCAACGACGACCTCGACGCGCTCGCCGGCACGCGCGGATTCACCCGGTTCGGCGAGCAGTTCCAGATGCGGGTGCCCCTGCCGCTCGCCGAGTCACCGAAGTGGCCGTCGGACGTCTCGGTCCGCAGCTTCGTTCCCGGCCAGGACGACGCCGACTGGCTCCGCGTGAACAACCGTGCGTTTCACGGTCATCCGGACCAGGGTGGCTGGGACCAGTCCACCCTCGCCCGGCGGCTCGCCGAACCCTGGTTCGATCCCGCCGGCTTCCTCCTCGCGTTCGAGGGCACCGAGCTGGCCGGGTTCTGCTGGACGAAGGTGCACCACGACGCTCGAGACGACCGGCTGGGCGAGATCTACGTGATCGGCGTCGACCCGGACCATCAGGGCACCGGACTCGGGCGCGCCTTGACGGTCGCCGGGCTCGAGCACCTCGCGCGTGATCGCGAGTGCCCGACCGGGATGCTCTACGTCGACGGCGCCAACCGCGCCGCGCTCGGCCTCTACCGCGCGCTCGGCTTCACCGTGCACCGGAGCGACCGCGCGTACGAGTGGATGCCGGGCCGCTCATGACCACTCGCTATGGCGCGACCCCGGGCGAGATCGCGACGTGGATCGAACGCGCCGGGGCGCCGCGGTACCGCCTGGACCAGGTGGTCGACGCCCTCTACCGCCAGCGAATCCCGCTCGAGGATGCTTCGACACTCCCTCGCGCGCTGCGCGCCGCGCTCGGGGAGGCGTTCCCGCTCGCGCTCGACCCGGTCGTTGCGTCGACCGGCGACGACGGTCAGACGATGAAGTGGCTCTGGGAGTGCCGGAGCGACGGTGCCCAGATCGAGACCGTGCTCATGCGCTACCCCGAGCGCGCGACGGTCTGCGTCTCCAGCCAGGCGGGGTGTGCGATGGGCTGCACGTTCTGCGCGACCGGGCAGGCCGGGTTCGTTCGACACCTCGACGCCGGGGAGATCGTCGAGCAGGTCGTCCGGGCCGCACACGCGTCACCTCAGCCGGTGAAGAACATCGTGTTCATGGGGATGGGTGAGCCGCTGGCCAACTACGACGCGACGTGGACCGCCGTCGAGCGGTTCCACCAGGAGCTGGGCCTCTCGGCACGCCACCTCACGATCTCGACCGTCGGGATCGTTCCGGGCATCCGCCGCCTCGCGACCGAGTCGTTGCCGGTGACGCTCGCGATCTCACTGCATGCCCCGGACGACGAGCTGCGCAACACGATGATCCCGGTCAATCGCCGGTATCCGCTTGCCGAGGTGATCGATGCCGCGGCCGAGCTCGGCGCCTCCCGCGGTCGGCGGGTCACGTTCGAGTACGCCTGCATTGCCAGCGTCAACGACCTGCTCGAGCACGCGCACGCGCTGGTCAGGCTCCTCCGACCACTCGGACCCCGCGGATCTCACGTCAATCTGATCCCCCTCAACGACACCGCGGGGTACACCGGGACCGCTCCGGTGCCGGTCCGAATGCAGGCATTCGCCACGATTCTGCGATCCGGTGGCCTCACTGCGACGGTCCGGCGGAATCGCGGCACCGACATCGATGCTGCGTGCGGCCAGCTCCGCTCACGGGTCCAGGGAACCATGCCGGACCCCACTGTCCGCACATCTCGGGACGAGTCGGCAAGAATGGCGCCGTGAACGACTTCCGGTGGGTGAACCAGTCGCAGCCCCAGACGCTCTACGGCGCGACGATCCTCTGCTACATCGACGCGGCGTTCGGGGTGCTGTTCGGATTCACCCTGCTCGGGCTGCTGATCGCCGTCGCGCTCTTCGCCGGAGGTTTCGGGATCGCGAACGAGAAGAAGTGGGGCTACGCGGTGGCGGTCACCGCGGCAGTCATCCAGGTCGCGCTGCTCCTGCTGATCTTCGGCATCAACGTGCTGGGCTTCCCGACGATCCTCACCTTGATGTTCGACGGCCTGCTCGTCGGTCTGCTGATCCACCCCATGAGCCGCGACTACCAGCGCATCTGGTTCCGGTAGCGGTCGGTCGCCCACCATGTCCGACGTCGAAGCCCTCGTCGACGCGCTGACCGCACGCCTTCGACCGCTCGAGATCGCGGCGAACCAGGCCTGGTGGCTCGCGAGCACCGCAGTCTCGGACGAGCACGAGCGTCGCCGGGTCACGACCGACATCGAGCTGCGCGAGGCGCTCGGCGACGTCTCGGCATTCGGACAGATCCGGGACGCGCTCGCGTCGAGCTCCGCCGACGGCGACTCGCTGGCCCGCCGCCAGCTCGAGGTGCTTCACGACCGGACCCTCCCGCACCAGGTCCCGGCCGATCTCCGGGCGCAGCTCGTCGAGCTCGAAGCCGAGGTCGACGGCACCTTCAACGCGTTCCGGGGTCGCATCGACGGCGAGCCGGTCGACGACAACACGATCGCCCGGATCCTGCGCAGCAGCGATGACAGCGCGGCGCGGCGCCAGGCCTGGGAAGCCTCGAAGCAGGTGGGCGGGGAAGTCGCGCCGCACGTGCAGGAGCTCGCGCGACTCCGCAACCGCGCGGCACAGCACCTCGGCTCCCGGGACCACTTCGCGCTCGCGCTCGAGACGAGCGAGCTCGACGAGAAGCGGCTCTTCGAGACCCTCGACGAGGTCGAACGCGTCACCACGGCTCCATTCGCCGAGTGGAAGGCCGAGCTCGACCAGGACCTGGCTCGTCGCTTCGGTTGCACGGTGGACGAGCTGCGCCCCTGGCACTACGACGACCCGTTCTTCCAGGAGCCTCCGATCGCAGGATCGGTCAACCTCGACGAATGGCTGGAGCCGGCTGACCTCGAGGCGCTCACCATCCGCACCTATGACGGTCTCGGGCTCGACGTCCGCGGGGTCCTGGAGCGCAGCGACCTTCTCCCCCGGTCGGGCAAGAGCCAGCACGCGTTCTGCATCGACGTGGACCACGAGGGTGACGTCCGGGTCCTCAGCAACAACGTCCCGTCGGAGTACTGGACCGGGACGATGCTGCACGAGTTCGGCCACGCGCTCTACGACATCAAGGTCGACCCCGACCTGCCGTGGCTCCTCCGCAGCATGCATCCGCTCGCCACCGAAGGCATCGCCATGCTCTTCGGTCGGCTCGTGCGCGACGTCGAGTGGCTCGGATCGGTCGCCGGCATCAACGAGTCCGACCTCGAGGAGCTCCGTCCCCGGCTCTCGGTCGCGCGTCGGGCGTCCCTGCTGACGTTCGCGCGCTGGGTCCTGGTGATGACCCATTTCGAGCGGGGCCTGTACGCGGATCCGGACGGTGATCACACCGGGCGCTGGTGGGAGCTCGTCGCGCGCTTCCAGCTGTTGACGCGCCCCGACGGTCGCGACGCACCCGACTGGGCCGCCAAGATCCACGTGGCGCTCGCCCCCGTCTACTACCAGAACTACCTCTACGGGGAGCTCGTCGCCTCCCAGCTGCAGGCCACCCTGCGCACGCGTGCGGGCGGCATCGTGGACCGTCGCGAAGCCGGGACGATGCTCGTCGAGGAGTTCTTCGCGCCCGGCCTCGCGCTCCGCTGGGATGCGCTCATCGAGCGCGCGACCGGCGAGCCGCTCACGGCCCGGCACCTCGCGGCCGAGTTGCAGACGCGCTGACCGCATGTGCGACACGCTGTGCGTCGTCGGCGCTACCGGGACGCTGTTCGCCAAGAACTCGGACCGGCCGCCCGACGAGGTGCAGATCGTCGAAGGGCTCGCACGGCGCGTCGCCGGCGGCACGGTGGACACGCAGTACCTCTCGCTCCCTGACGCCGGCGCGCACGCGTTGCTCGTCTCCCGCCCGGCTTGGCTGTGGGGCGCCGAGCACGGAGTGAACGAACACCGCGTCGCGATCGGCAACGAGAAGGTCTGGACGATCGACGACGCCAAGCGCGCGCCGCCCGCACTGCTCGGCATGGACCTCGTCCGGCTCGCGCTCGAACGGGCTCGCACCGCGGACGAAGCACTCGAGCAGCTCACCGACCTGCTCGGGAAGCACGGACAGGGCGGCAGCGGCGAGCTCGACCACGACGAGCCCTACTTCTCCTCGTTCCTGATCGCTGATCCACGGGGCGGCTGGATCGTCGAGACGAGCGGGCGCACCTGGGCCGCAAAGCCGGTCACCGAGGGCGCCGCGATCTCGAACCGGATCTCCCTCGGCACCGACTGGACGCGGGCATCTGCGGACGTGGCCCCCGGCCGCGACTTTCAGGATTGGCGCGACCCGAAGGCACCGACCGCGATCGCGGATCTTCGGCTCGACGCGACGCGCGCGTGTGTCAGCTCGGGCGTCGCGACGGCTGGAGACGGGTTCGGACCCCGTGAGCTCGTCGCGACGATGCGCCACCACGGCGACACGGCCTGGGGTGCTCCGGGCCGCGAGTCTGCAGACCTGTCACCGGTACCAGCCGGCGTCGACAACGATTGGAACGGCATCACGGTCTGCATGCACCTGCGGGACTACCAGGCGACGACCGCATCGATGGTGGCCGAGCTCCCCGCCGATCCCGACGCGACGTTGCGCGCGTGGGTCGCGCTGGGAAGCCCGTGCGCCTCCGTCTACGTCCCGGTCTTCCCGCCGCTCGGCGTCCCGCCCGAGCTCGGTCGACCCGAGAGCTGGCTGCGCTTCGCCGCGCTCCGGGACCGGGTCGAGGCCGTCCCCGAGGCCCTGGCGGTGGTGCGGGGGCAGCTCGACGGCGTGGAGGCGGAGCTCTGGGATCGAGCCGATCGCGCGCATCAGACCGGCTCCAGCGCGGCGATCGAGGACTACCTCTCGTCGGCGTGGGACCCGATCGATGCCGCGCTGCGCACCCTCGGCGGGTGAGCGCCTGTATCGGCTGACGCGTCCGTCAAGTCGACCATCCGTCGAGCTCGTCACTAGGTTCAGCCCGATGGAGTACAACCTCGCTGATCTCTGGGAATGCGTCGTCGACACCGTTCCCGACCGCGAGGCGCTGGTGTGCGGAGATGTCCGCTTCACCTACGCGCAGGCCGATGATCGCATCGATCGGCTCGCGCACTACCTCACGGGCGTGGGCATCCGGGCCGGCGACCACGTCGCGCTGTACCTCCATAACGGTGTCGAGTACCTCGAAGGCATGCTCGCCGCGTTCAAGATCCGCGCAGTACCGGTCAACGTCAACTACCGGTACGTCGAAGAGGAGCTGCGCTACCTCTTCAACGACGCCGACGCGAAGGCGGTGCTGTTCCATCGCGAGTTCGCTCCGAAGCTGATGGCGATCCGCGAGTTCGTCCCCCAGCTCACGACATTCATCTCCGTCGAAGACGACTCGAACGCAGACGTCTCCACGCTCGGGGCGACGGAGTATGAGGACGCCATCGCGTCGTCACCCGGTGGCCGCGACTTCTCACCCCGCTCGGCCGACGACCTCTACGTCCTCTACACCGGCGGCACCACCGGCATGCCGAAGGGTGTGATGTGGCGCCACGAGGACATCTTCTTCGGAGCGTTCGGTGGCGGGGACTTCGCGGGCCGAGCAATCACCGCGCCCGAACAGATTGCCGACAAGGCCGAAGCCGGCCGGACCCGCTGCCTGCCCGCATGCCCCTTCATGCACGGCACCGCGCACTGGATGGCCTTCACGACCCTCTACAGCGGCGGGACCGTGGTGATCTCGGGGGACCGTCGCTTCGAGCCGACGCACCTCTGGGAGCTCGTCGCGCGCGAGCGGGTCAACTTCCTCGTGATCGTGGGCGACGCGTTTGCCCGGCCGCTCGTCGACGCGCTGGACGAGCTCGACGGGCGCGTCGACATGTCAGGCCTCGTGGTGATCCTCTCGGGCGGCGCGATCCTCTCGGCCACCGTGAAGACGGATCTCGCCGAACGGCTCCCCGGGTCGATGATCATCGACGGCTACGGCTCGTCCGAAGCGGGCGGGCAGGGCCAGTCGGTCACCGTCGCGGGCGCGGCGCCGAACGAAGGGCCGCGGTTCAGCGTCAACGACGAGACGACCGTGCTCACGAGTGACTTCACGGTGGCGCCGGTCGGGGTCGTCGGCAAGCTCGCGCGCAGCGGGCACATCCCGCTCGGGTACTACAAGGACCCGGAGAAGACCGCGGCGACGTTCCCGGTCGCGAACGGGGTGCGCTGGTCGGTCCCCGGCGACGACGCGCGCATCGAGGATGACGGGACGATCACGCTGCTCGGCCGCGGCTCGGTCTCGATCAACACGGGCGGCGAGAAGGTCTACCCCGAAGAGGTGGAGTCCGCCCTCAAGTACGACCCGGACGTGATGGACGCCATCGTGGTGGGCGTGCCCGATCCGCGCTGGGGTGAGCGAGTGGTCGCGTTGATCGAGCCTCGAGCCGGTCACACGATCGATCCGTCCCGGATCGATCGCAACGTCCGCGGCCACGTCGCGGGCTACAAGGCGCCGCGCGACATCTTCGTCGTCGACGCCATCGTCCGCTCCCCTTCCGGCAAGCCCGACTACCGCTGGGGCAAGGCGACCGCGATCAGCCGGCTCACGACCGACGAGCCCGCCGGCAGCACGCGGTGATCCGGCTCACCGAGCCCGCGGACCAGGGATGAACCGGCTCGCATCCGAGAGCAGCCCGTACCTCCGCCAGCACGCCGACAACCCCGTCGACTGGTATCCCTGGGGCGAAGCGGCCTTCACGCGCGCCGTGGCCGAGGACAAGCCGATCCTGCTCTCGGTCGGGTACTCCTCCTGCCACTGGTGCCACGTGATGGCGCACGAGTCCTTCGAGGACCCAGAGGTCGCAGCAGTCATGAACGACCGGTTCGTGAACGTCAAGGTCGATCGCGAGGAGCGCCCCGACGTCGACTCGATCTACATGGAAGCGGTCCAAGCGCTCACCGGGCGCGGCGGCTGGCCGATGACGGTGTTCCTCACGCCCGACGGGCGCCCGTTCTTCGGGGGCACCTACTTCCCGAAGGCCGACCGCCAGGGCATGCCCGGCTTCGTGCGCGTCATGGACGCGGTCGAGGACGTCTGGCGGAACAAGCGCGGCGACGTCATCGACCAGGCGGATCAGCTCGCTACCGCGATGGCCGCGAGCACGCTACGCGACCAGCTCCAGGCGGACGGGTCCGAACCTCTCTCCCCGGCCGTCCTCGACCAGGCCGAAGACGCGCTCGGCGCGCGCTTCGACGCCACGCTCGGTGGATTCGGGCCCGCGCCGAAGTTCCCGCCGTCCATGGCGATCGACTTCCTGCTGCGCCGCTATGTGCGCAATGGAACACCCGAGACGCTCACCATGGTGACCACGACGCTCGACGCCATGGCCGCGGGCGGGATCTACGACCACGTCGGCGGCGGCTTCGCCCGCTACTCGACGGACGCGCACTGGCTGGTGCCGCACTTCGAGAAGATGCTCTACGACCAGGCGCTGCTCGTCGGGGCCTACCTCCGGGCATTCCTGGTCACCGGAACACCCCGCTACCGACGCGTCGTCGAGGAGACGATCACCTACGTGCTGCGCGAGCTTCGGCATCCGGACGGTGGCCTGTACTCCGCCGAGGATGCGGACAGCGAAGGGATCGAAGGCAAGTTCTACCTCTGGAGCCTCGACGAGCTCACCGAGGTGTGCGGCAACGACGCCGCCGAGGTGATCCGCGCGTTCGGCGTGACATCCGGCGGCAACTTCCGCGACCCGCACACCGGCTACGCCGGAAGCATCCTGCACCTCGTCGACTGGCAGGAGGAGCGCACGGAAACGATCGACAACGCCCTCGGCCGCCTCTTCGGCCGCCGCGAGACCCGCGTGCGACCCGGACTCGACGACAAGGTCCTGCTCGGATGGAACGCGCTGTTCCTGCGCTCGCTGGCGGAAGCCGCAGCCGCGCTCGACCGGCCGGACTGGATGGAGGCAGCCCTGGCCAACGCGCAGTTCCTCCGCCGCGAGCTGCGCCGCGATGACGGGCGGCTCCTCCGCTCCTGGCACGCCGACGGTGGAGGCCGGCACCTCGCAGTCGCCGAGGACTACGCCGCCCTCCTCCAGGCGTACGTGACGCTCGCCGAGGTGCACGACGTCGCCTGGCTCGCGGATGCGCGCGGCTGCGCGTCGGAGCTGTTCCGCCTCTTCCACGACGACGAGAGCGGCGGCTTCTTCACCACCGGCACCGACGCCGAGGCGCTCATCGTCCGGCCCCAGGACTTCTTCGACAACGCGACGCCATCGGAGAACTCGCTCGCGGCCGAAGGCTTGTTGCGGCTCGCGGCCCTGACCGGCGACGCGACGCTCGAGGAATCACCGCGCCGGCTGCTGGGGCAGCTGGCCGAGATCGCGGGCCGGCACAGCGCGAGCTTCGCCTACCTGCTCGGCGCCTACGAGCGTGCCGTCACGCCACCGATCGAGATCGCGCTCGTCGGCCACGACCAATCCCTCCGCCGTGAGGTGTTCGGCCGGCTCATCCCCGCTTCGGTCGCGGTGCAGGCCGAACCCGGTGCCGGAGCCGCGCTGACACCCCTGCTCCAGGACCGTGACCTCGTGGACGGTCGGCCGACCGCGTACGTCTGCGAGCAGTTCGCCTGTCGCATGCCCGTCACGACCCCGGAAGCGCTCCGGGCCGAGATCGACGCGGCCCTCGCCGCCCGGCGTCAGTAGTGGCCGAGGCCGTTGGCCAACGCGTCGGCGGTCGCCCACCCGAACACGATGACCGCTTCGCCGCGGGTCACGTCGACCGTGCCCACGACCTCGGTCGCCGCCTTGCCGCCGCCCTTGACCGTGCTGGCGTCCAGCACCGCTTCCGGGTTGCCCGTCGGGGCGACACGGAACGCGCGGTCGTCGTAGCGACCCTCGCAACCGAAGCGCCGGGCCAGGCGCCGACCCCAGGCCCGCTCCTCGCCGGTGGGCGAGTAGTTCGGTCGGGGGACGACATCCGCGAGGCTGCCGAGCAGTGAGTAGGCCGCGGGGTGCCCGATGCGCCCGGCCACGAGCACGTCCTCGTCCGGGAACGAGATGGCGGCCCGCCGGTAGAGCTCACCGACCAGTCCCTTGACCGCGGCTCCGGCCTGTCGGCCCCGCCGGACGGCTCCGAGACCCCAGAGGATGCACGGCGTTCCGCCCACCCGCTCGAGGGATCCGAAGAGGAAGCCGTGGTTGCCCTCGTCTTCCACCGCCATCACGACAAGCGGAAAGTGCTCCACGTGGGCTTCCAGCTCGTGGTCCATGCCGGAGAGGCCTACGGAAGCGAGGAGCTGACCGAGCTCATCGAGCTCCGCCGGCTTGAGCGAGATGGAATCGCGGGATTCGACCTGCATCGCAGAGACATTGTTGCCGACGCGCACGGGTGCGGGCCAGTCGATGTCAGAGACCGAGCCCGCGGGCCTGGTCCAGGCCGGGCCAGAAGGGCGATGCGACGGGGTTCCCGGGGGTGTGGCCACGGGTTCGGAACGGGTGCAGCCCGCCGGAACGGTCGAGCACGAACCCGCCGCCGTCCCCCCGGCTGAGCGCCATTCCCCTGACCACGTCCGAGCCCGGCCACGACGGGACCCCGGTCGCCACCATGGGCAGCGGCGCACCACCGATCCCGAACCGGAACATTCCGCCCGACGCATTGATGACGTAGCCGCCTTGGCCCGAGAGGGTGATCGCGACACCGCGGGCCACGTCGGCGCCGGGCCAGTGCGGGCCGCCGGAGGTCGCGGGCGGCCGCCGGTTGTCCCCGATCGAGAAGCCGTGGAGGTCTCCGGCCCCGTCGAGCACGTACCCGCCGGTCCCGTCCGGCATCAACGCGACCCCGCGGGCCCAGTCGCTCGCGGTCGAGTACCGGCCCCCGGTCGCGGTCGGCGGGAGCGGGTTGCTGCCGATCGCGAAGGGGTGCAGGCCACCGAACCCGTCCAGCACGTAGCCGCCGGTCCCGTCGGGTAGCAACGCCATTCCCCGGGCCTGCCCTTGACCGGCAGCCAGCGCGGTCGGCGTCGTCGACGAGGGGTTCGGGCCCGTTGCCGCGCGCACCCGGTGGAGGCGTCCCGCGCGATCCACGACGAAGCCACCGCTGAGCGAGCGCCCCGTCTCGACGATCGGGACGCTCGAGCCCGTCGTGTTGCGGGCGCGGACCGAGAACGGTGCGTTCGTGTTGTCGACCAGCCCGGAGACCGTGACCTCGCGGACCCCGCCACTCACCGAACGCGTGCCTCCCGGTCCGTCCACGGTGTAGCCGCTGATGCCCGAGCCATTGCCGTTCGAGCTCGGCACCGTCCAGCGCAGGGTCGCCGTGCCGTGGGCGACGACGACCGAGAGCCGGCTGGGCGCGGTCGGTGGCTGCGGTGCCGTGCCCTGGCATCCCGGTACGGCCTTGCACACATCGAGCCGGCCACCACTCACCACCTTGCCGGACAGCGCTGGGAGCGGGTCAACGGCGCTCAGGATCAACGCACGCAACGCGCTCACCGACAAGCTCGGGTTGGCGGCCACCGCGAGGGCGGCGGCACCCGAGACCATCGGCGCGGCCATCGAGGTGCCGTCCAGCGAGCAGTAGAGGCTTTGACCGCAGCCGGGCACGACACCACGCGGCACGGTGGAGACGATCCGTTCACCCGGCGCGGCGAGATCCACATGGGTCGAGCCCCAGTCCGAGAAGCTGCTCAGCGTGTCGTTCCCGCCGGTGGCAGCCACGCACACGATGTTCGCAAGACCGAGGGCACACGGATAGATCGGATCGTTCTGGTGGTCGTCGATGTCGTGGCTCAAGTTCCCCGCGGCCGTCACGAACAAGATCCCGGCAGCACCGGCGCGTTGGATCGCGTCACTCAGCCCCTGCGAGTAGCCGGTGCCACCCCAGGACGCGGACAGGACGCGCAGGCCGACCCCCGCCTGCTTCGCCTTGACGGCCCAGTCGATCGCGGCGATGGCGCCGGCAATCGATCCGTCGCCGTTGCTGTTCAGCATCGCGAGCGACATCAGCGAGGCCCGTGGCGCCACGCCCGAGATCCCGACCCCGTTGTTGCCAACGGCCCCGATGATCCCGGCGACATGCGTCCCGTGCCCGTAGTCGTCTCCGGTGGTGCACTGCTTCGTGAACGTGTTGTACCCATGGGTCCCGTAGGCACATCCGCCGATGCCCAGCCGGTTGCTCCACAGGTTGCCGATCAGATCGGGATGGCTCGCGTAGATCCCGCTGTCGAGGACGCCCACCACGACGTCACGCGATCCCAGCGTCGTGCTCCACGCCGATTGCGCCCGGATCCCACCCGGCTGGGCATCGTGGAGGGCGCTGAGCGACGGGAGTGCGGGGTCGTTCGGCGTGAACG
>JADGON010000251.1 GCA_017882945.1 Acidimicrobiia bacterium
AAGGCGTCCAGGTCGGCGGCCCTCGCGGCATCCACCCGGTGCGGGTTCGACGTGACGCTCCACCCGCCGTCGACGCACGCGACCTCGCTCACGATCTCGGAGACCAGCGTCGGCGGCCGGACCCGCTGGGCGGGCGCCGCCCGGACCTTCGGATCGGCCGACTCGAGCTGCTCGAGGATCAGGACCCGACCGTCGAGGCCCGTGGTGGTGATCTGGACGATCGCCTGCCGCCACAACGTCGGATCCTGCGCGTGGGGGCGGGTCCAGACCAGCTCGAAGGCCTCGTCGTCGCGATCCGGATGGTCGAGCAGCCGCCACCGGACTGTCACCCCCGGCTCGGGCTCCCAGCGCTCCGGCGCGTGCTCCGGCCAACCGCCGTAGGCCCGACCGACCCAACGCTTCGTCAACGCGCGCGCGACGCGCGGCGCCGAAGACGAGGCGTCGGCAAGATCGAGCAGGCAGGTGTAGATCCGACGCATCGCTCCTCCGGTCCGGGAGCCCCGCCTTGCAGGGTACCGGCAGCAGGTCTCGCCCCAGGCCCGGTCGGGTACCTTCGGTGCCATGGAGCCGCTCGACGCGCTGGAGCGCATCGCCTTCCTGCTCGAACGGTCGCAGGCCCCGACGTACAAGGTCGAGGCCTTCCGCCGCGCCACCGAGGTGATCAGGGAGCTCGACCCCGAGGATCTGCGCGAGCGCGCGGCGCGGGGGCGGCTCCGCGAGCTGCCCGGCATCGGCGACACGACCGCGCGCGTCGTCACCGAGGCGCTCGCGGGCGAGACGCCGAGCTACCTCGAACGGCTCGAGCTCGACGCGTCGACCGCGGACGCCGAGACCACCGGCCCTGGTGGCGAGGTTCGGTCGTGGTTGCGCGGCGATCTCCACCTGCACTCCGACTGGTCCGACGGTGGGTCACCGATCGTGACCATGGCGCGCACCGCGGCGGAGCTCGGCCACGAGTACATGGCGTTGACGGACCACTCTCCCCGACTCACGATCGCCCACGGTCTGACCCCGGAGCGCCTGCGGGAGCAGCTCGACCTGCTCGACACCCTCGACGAGGAGCTTGCGCCGCTGCGCATCCTGCGCGGCATCGAGGTGGACATCCTCGAGGACGGCACGCTCGACCAGGAGGACGAGCTCCTCGCCGAGCTCGACGTCGTCGTCGCCAGCGTGCACTCCAAGCTGAAGATGAGCGCCGACGGGATGACCGCGCGGATGATCGGCGCGATCGCGAACCCGCACATGGACATCCTCGGTCACTGCACCGGGCGACTGATCGTCGGCAAGGGGCGCAAGGAGAGCCAGTTCGACGCCGAGCTCGTCTTCGCCGCATGCCGCGAGCTCGACAAGGCCGTCGAGGTGAACTGCCGGCCGGAGCGACTCGATCCGCCTCGCCGGCTCCTCTCGATGGTCGACGAGATGGGGTGCAAGGTTTCGATCGACACGGACGCGCACGCGCCCGGCCAACTCGCGTGGCAGCCCTACGGCTGCGCCCGGGTCGCCGAGACCGATATCGGCCCCGACCGGATCGTCAACGCCTGGCCCGTCGACGAGCTCCTCGCCTGGACCGCCAGCCACGCGAACGCGTGAGCGGCACCTAGCCCGGAAGCACGTCGAGCAGGACGACCGCGCCTTCACCCGGGCCCAGCGCGAGCGTCCCGTCGACGCGCTCCTCGTCCCGTGACCGACGGGTGGCCACGCGGATGGTGCCGGTCACCCCGCCGAGACGCGCCGGCTCGGCGCCGAGGTTGAGCGCGACGACGGTCCGCTCGCCGCGCTGGTACGCGAGCACGCCTTCCGGCGCGTCGAGCGACGCGTACGCGCCGTTGCGCAGGTCCGGCAAGGCATCGCGCACGCCGATGAGATCGCGACACAGTGAGAGGAACGACTCGGGGTCGCGCCGCTGGTCCTCCACGTTGACCGTGAGATCGCCGAACGGCAGCCACGGCTCGACGCCCGGTTCGGTGAACCCGGCCCCGGGTGCACCGGTCCATTGCATCGGCGTGCGCGCGCCGTCGCGTCCGTACACCGGGTAGTAGCGGATCGAAATGGGATCGGCCATCTGCTCGGGGACGAGCGGCGTGTCGACCATCCCGATCTCGTCGCCCTCGAAGAGGAACAGGCTGCCGCGCAGTGTCATCAACATCACCAGCGCGCACCGGGCGCGATCGGGATCACCGTCGGCCCAGCGGGTCGGAAAGCGCGGGACGTCATGGTTGCTCCCGGTCCACACCAGGGCGCAGCCGTCGGGGATCAGCGCTTCGGTCCGCTCGATCATGTCGCGCAACGCAGACGCCTCGAACGGCGTGTGCAGGAACGGGATGTTGAATGCCAGGTTGAGCTCGTCACCGGTGCCGTAGAACGGCATGACGTCTTCGATGTTCGGCAGGAAGGTCTCGCCGATCAGCACCCGTGGCGGGTCGTACGAGTCCGCGATCGCCCGGAAGCGACGGTGCACGTCGTGCACCTCCGGCCGACACGAGTTGTAGACCGGCAGCTGGCCCCGGATCTGGTCGAGGAACGGGTCGTCGCTCGTGGCCGGTGGGTTGTCGCGCAGCTCCTTGTCCTTCACGACCATGTGCGCGACGTCGATGCGGAATCCGGCGACTCCCTTGTCGAACCAGAACCGCAGGATCCGGTCGAACTCGGCGCGGACCTCGTCGCTCCACCAGTTGAGATCCGCCTGCTCGGGCAGGAAGTTCTGGAGGTAGTACTGGCCGGTGACCTCGTCGAGGGTCCAGGCGGAGCCGCCGAAGCTGCTCACCCAGTTGTTCGGTGCCGACCCGTCGGGCTTGGGATCCGCCCACACGTACCAGTCGCGCTTCGGGTTGTCCCTCGACGACCGCGACTCCTCGAACCACGGGTGCTCGATGCTCGTGTGGTTCGGCACGAGATCGAGCAGCACCTTCATGCCGCGCGACGTGGCTTCGGCGACGAGCTCCTCGAGGTCGGTCATGTTCCCGAGGCTCGGTTCCACGGCACAGAAGTCGGCGACGTCGTAGCCGAAGTCCGCGTTCGGCGAGACGGTGACCGGACTCAGCCAGACACCTCGGATCCCGAGCCACTGGAGGTGATCGAGCCGTTGGATGATTCCCGGAAGGTCGCCGACGCCGTCAGCGTTCGTGTCCTGGTAGGAGCGCGGATAGATCTGGTACAGCGCGCCTTCGCTCCACCACGAATCCACTTCGTCACCAGCCATTGGCGCAATCTACGACCCGTCGCCCTATACCGTCGCCCGGTGATCAAGTACCTCGGGTCGAAACGGCGCCTCGTGCCGGTGCTCGGAGAGATGTTCGCCGAGTCCGGGGCGCGCCGCGCGCTCGACCTGTTCACCGGTACGACCCGCGTTGCGCAGGAGTTCAAGCGCCGGGGCGGGCAGGTGACCGCGCTCGACTCGGCCCGGTACTCGGAGGTGTTCGCCCGCTGCTACGTCGAGACGGACCGGGACGCCGTCGATCTCGACGCGCTCACCCTGGCCCTCGAGCGGCTCGACGCGCTGGACGGCCGGCCCGGGTACTTCACCGAGACGTTCTGCTCGTCGTCGCGGTACCTGCAGCCCGAGAACGGGGCACGCGTCGATGCCATCCGCGACGCGATCGACGCCGAGCACCGGGACTCGCCGCTCTTCCCGTTGCTGCTCACCAGCCTGGTCGAGGCCGCGGACCGGGTGGACTCCACGGTGGGGGTCCAGATGGCGTACCTGAAGGCGTGGGCACCCCGAGCGCGCAACCGCCTCACGCTCCGGGTGCCCGAGCTGCTCTCCGGTACCGGTGCCGCGATCCGGGGCGACGCGGTC
Source organism: Acidimicrobiia bacterium (assembly GCA_017882945.1). Classification (GTDB taxonomy): domain Bacteria; phylum Actinomycetota; class Acidimicrobiia; order IMCC26256; family JAENVU01; genus Chersky-806. The sequence goes on from JADGON010000251.1 coordinate 3,797, forward strand.
GAGCTTGCGAGCTCGCTCGGCTCGTTCGACCTCGCGTACCTCGATCCGCCCTACAACCAGCACCGCTACTTCACCAACTACCACGTCTGGGAGACGCTGGTCGCCTGGGACGAGCCTGAGCACTACGGCGTCGCGTGCAAGCGGGTGGACTCGCGTGAACCCGAGACCAGGAGCGCGTTCAACCGCAAGCGCGAGATGCCCGGCGCGCTCCGGACCTGCGTCGAGGATGTCGATGCCGCGCTCCTGATCCTCTCCTACAACGACGAGAGCTGGATCGCGCTCGACGAGCTCCTCGAGCTGTGCGCGTCTCGCGGGCACGTCGTCGCGTTGGCCTTCGATTCCGCGCGCTACGTCGGCGCGAAGATCGGGTTGCACAACCCGGCGGGCGAGAAGGTGGGCGAGGTCTCACACCTCCGCAACCGCGAGTACCTGCTCGTCTGTGGCGACCCCGACGCGGTCGAGCGGGTGACGAAGCCCTACGCCGACCGGCGCGCTACGCGGAAGCCGCGATCAGCCGTCCGAGGTCGCGCAGCGACGGAGTCGCCGCGCCCAGGGTGAACTCGGCCTGCTTGACCCACAGGAAGTACCGGTGGATCGGGTAGTCGAGGTCGATGCTGATGCCGCCGTGCACGTGCAATGCCGCGTGCACGACGCGACTCCCGCCTTCTGCGGCCCAGTACTTCGCCGTCGCGACCTCGGTCTGTGAGGCCTGACCCTCGGCGAGGTGCGTCGCGGCCTGCAGCATCGTGAGGTTGATGGCCTCGGTGTCGATGTAGGAGTCGGCCATGCGCTGGCCGACCGCCTGGAACGTGCCGATCGCGCGATCGAACTGCTTGCGCGTCGTCGTGTACTCGGCGGTGATCCGCAGTGCTTCCTGGCACGCCCCCGCGGCGATCGCGCAGATGCCGGTGATCGTCCGGTCGAGGGTCCAGTGCAGGATCTCTCGGCCCCGCGCGATCTCGCCGATGCGCGCGGCGTCGCTCACCTCGACGCCGTCGAGCTTGACCACGAACTGCGGCTCGTGGTCCATCGTCTGCTGGCGCTCGAGCGTGACGCCGTCGGCCTTGGGCCATACGAGGAAGATCCCGATGTCCTCGCCGACCCGGGCCGGGACCAGGATCCCCGACGCGAGGTGCGCCTGCGGGACGCACACCTTCTCGCCCGTGATCCGCCAGCCGTCGCCGGAACGCTCGGCGATCGTCTGCGGCTCGTCGGGCGGCGTGCCGAGCTCGCTCAGCGCGGCCGTGAGCACCGTGTCACCGGTCACCACGCCGCTGAGCTCCTCGATCTGCTCCGGCGTGCCGAACTCTGCGATCGGAAGCGCGACCGACACCAGCGTGTGGATCAGCGGCAACGGGGCGACGGTGCGGCCCTGCTCCTGGAGCAGCAGGCACAGCTCGAGGAATCCGTATCCAAGGCCGCCGACGCTCTCCGGCACGGCCATGCCGAGCAGGTTGGCCTTCGCCAGCTCCGCCCAGGTCTCGCGGTCGAACCAGTCTTCGCTGCCGTCGAGCTCGCGCAGGTGCGTGAGGGTCATCCGGTCGCCGAGGATCTGCTTGGCCAGGCCCTGGAGCTCCTGCTGCTCTTCGCTGAGGGTGAAGTCCACTGTTCTCTGTCTCCCTACCGGGGTGAGCCGGGCATGTTGAGGCCGAAGATCGCGATCAGGTCGCGCTGCATCTCGTTGGTGCCGCCGCCGAACGTCAGGATGTGCATGCTGCGGACGCGGGCTTCGAGCCGGCCCTTGAGGACCGCCTCGGGGGACCCGAACTTCACGGGCGCCATCGGGCCGATGATCTCCATGAGCAGCCGGAACGCCTCGAGGTAGAACTCGGTGCCGAAGACCTTGATCGTCGACGCGTCCGCCGGGTTCAGCGGCGCACCCTGGGTCGCGTCGGCTGCGACCTTGAAGTTCGCGAGCTTGAGGAACTCGAGCTTCGCGTGCACCTTCGCCAGGTTGATCTGCACCCACTCCTGGTCGATCACGCGCGTCCCGTCGGCCATCTTGGTCGCGGCCGCCCACGCGATCGTGTCCTCGAGCTGGCGTTCCACGACTCCGCTCGAGCAGAGCGTGACGCGCTCGTGGTTGAGCTGGTTGGTGATGAGGTTCCAGCCCTGGTTCTCCTCACCGACGAGGTTGCCGACCGGCACCCGCAGGTCCTCGTAGTACGTGACGTTCGTGTCGAGCCCGCCCATGTTCTTGATGGGCTCGGCCTTGAAGCCGGGCGAGTCGGTCGGGACGATGATGATCGAGATGCCCTTGTGCTTCTTGACGTTCGGGTCCGTGCGCACCGCGAGCCAGATGTAGTCCGCGTCGGTCGCGAGCGACGTGAAGACCTTCTGGCCGTTGATCACGTACTCGTCGCCGTCGCGCTCGGCCTTCGTCTTGAGCGACGCGAGGTCCGTGCCCGCGTCGGGCTCGGTGTACCCGATGGCGAAATGGATCTCCCCGGCGAGGATCTTGGGGAGGAAGAAGTCCTTCTGCTCCTGGGAGCCGTAGCGCATGATCGTCGGCGCGACCGAGTTGATCGTGAGCATGGGGACCGGGGCGCCGACGCGCATCGACTCGTCGAAGAAGATGAACTGCTCGATCGCGGTGCGGCCCTGGCCGCCGTACTCGGTGGGCCATCCGATCCCGGCCCAGCCATCAGCAGCCATCTGCTTCCAGATCTTGCGCGGGACGGGACCGATGCCCTCGCCGGTGGAGAGCTGGGCCTCGACCTCGGGCGTGAGCAGCTTGGCGTAGTACTCGCGCAGCTCGTCTCGGAGCTCGGTCAGCTCCGGCGTCAGGCCGATGTACATGGGCGGTGCTCCCTCTGATCGCTCGCCGACGGAGACGGCCGGCGTCCCGTATGCGACTGCCCGCGCCCCCCCGCCGTCAAGTTCACCCCTCCGTTCTCACGTTTCTGTGCGAGTTGGGGTCGCCCGGGCGACCCCGGGTCACACCGAAAGGAGATTGGCCCGGAGGTAGGGCACGGCAGAGGTCATGCCGAGGTCCGCGACGTAGTGCTCGAAGGATCCGTACTCGGAGCGAAGCCGCCCGATGAATCCACGCATCGCCGCCGGGTCGGAGGCGATCAGCGCGGGCGCGATCCGGACCAGGCGATCCTTGAAGTCGGGGTAGGTCCGCTGCAGGTGGTCCACGAACCGGACCATCGCCGGGCCGCTCAGCGCGTAGTCCTCCACGATGACCTCGTCGGAGACACCGAGGATCCCGAGGATGATCGCGCTGAGGATGCCCGTCCGATCCTTGCCCGCACTGCAGTGCATCATCGCCGGGAAGGCTTCCGGATCCGTGAGGATCGCGAGCGCTTCGCAGATCGCCTCATGTCCCGCGTCGAGCATCTCGAGGTAGCGAGTGGCGACGACCTCCGGATCGGTCCACGTCGGGAGCTCGTCGATCTCGGGGAGCACGTCCGTCATCGGCAGCGGATAGGTGACGACCTCCGGCAGCACCGCGGCGTAGTGACCGCGCTCAGCCGCCTCGTCATTGGTGCGCAGATCGAGGATCGTCGTGACGCTGAGCGCGCGCAGCATCGCCCCGTCGGCGTCGGTCAGCGCGTGAGGCCCGTCGGCCCGGAAGAGACGCCGCGACCGGAGGGCGTGTCCGTCGCGGGTCCGGTACCCACCGAGGTCTCGGAAGTTGAAGCATCCGTCGAACGGGAGGTGCCGCTCGAAGCTCGTGTCACTGGACGCGATCGACATGCGTCGACCATACGGGTCACGCGCGACAACCGAGCGAGCGGCAGGTGAACAGGCGACGGACGAGCTGTGATGACTTGGTGCTCTCGCTCAGTGAGCGCGAGCGGGGCCCTCGCCATCCAGCTCGCGGCGAAGCATGGCCAGCATCTCGGCCGGGGTGATGCCGAGCCGGTGCATCTCGGCGACGAAGTCGCGCGTCACCTGCGCGGCGGTCTGGCGGGCTTCCGAAGGGGCGCCGACGACAAAGGTGCCGTTGCGACCCCGGGTCTCCACCAGACCTGCCGTCTCGAGCTCCCGGTAGGCGCGGGCGACCGTGTTCACCGCGAGCCCGAGATCTTCGGCGAGCTGACGGATCGTCGGCAACCGGTCCTCGGGCGCGAGCGCGCCCGAGGAGATCGCACCCGCGAGCTGGCTCCGCACCTGCTCGAACGGTGGCCGCGCCGACTCCGGATCCACTTCGAGCCGAGGAGCATCAGCCATGGCGGAGGGAGTGGGATTCGAACCCACGGTGAGTTGCCCCACAGTGGTTTTCAAGACCACCCCGTTCGGCCGCTCCGGCATCCCTCCGGCCACGAGGCTACCGGGACCGTCCCGGGCGCAGCGCGGCTACCGTCCCGAAGCGCATGGCAGGTGCAGGGTGGAGATCGCGGACGGTCGTCGCACCCGATGGGCGGAGCTGGACGGTCCGCCGGGTTCTCCTCCCGCGCCCGCCGCGCTGGAAGGGACGGCCGCTCTCGAAGCACGGCACGCGGGAGCGCGCGTCGCCTGCAGGGCGGAACTGGCTGGATGCCCTCGACGGGGTCGACTTCGTCTCGAGCATCGGCGACGCGCTCGGCGGCGTTGGCGCGCTCATCGCCGCCCTTGCGTTGGTCGTCGTCCTGTTCGCATTCGCGTACTTCGTGGTGTTCCCGGTCCTGTTCTTCGTCCTCGACCTTCTGGTCATCTTGCTCATCGCGGCTGGTGGCGTCGCCGTGCGCGTGCTCTTCCGGCGACCATGGCTGATCGAGTCCCGTACCGACGGGCCGCCGGCGGAGCTCCACACCTGGGGAATTGTCGGTGTGCGCGCGAGCGCGCAGGCGGTCGCCACGGTGGCGGGCGCGCTCAGGCGGGGGCATCCCGCCGGACCCGATCCGCCCCGCACCGCGCCTCCGATGAGAGCCCGGTCTCCCGACTCCCTGTTCGCACACCTCACTCGGCGACCTGGTCGATCACGCCGATCGACCACTCCTCGAGGGATCTTCAGAGCGCCGCGGGGAGCGACTCGGACGGGGTGAGGACCTCTACTCCGTCGTCGGTCACGACCAGGGTGTGCTCGTACTGCGCCGTGCGCAGCCCGTCGGCGGTGACCGCGGTCCAGCCGTCGGGCCAGATGCGCTCGCGCCACGAGCCCATGGTGATCATCGGCTCGATGGTGAACGTCATCCCGGGCTCGAGCACGGTGACCGCGCGCGGCTCGTCGTAGTGCGGGATGCTCAAGTCGCCGTGGAACTCACGGCCGATCGCGTGACCGCAGAACGTCCGCACCACACCGAAGCCCTCGTTCTCCGC
>JADGON010000040.1 GCA_017882945.1 Acidimicrobiia bacterium
CGAGATCTTCAACGACACCGCGTGCGGCACCTACGTCGCCGTCAACGGCGTGCTCTACGGGCCGAGCGTCGTGCCGGCCGGGTTCGCGCCCGGTGGCTACACACCGGTGAGTCAGACGACGCTGGGCGCGGGCACTGCTGCTGATCCGCAGGTCACCACCACCACCGTCGCGGTCGGTGCGACGGGGCTCTCGATCACGCAGACCGACACGTGGCACGGCGGTGCTGAGCTGCAGACGACCGACACCGTCAGCAACGCCTCGGGCGGTGCCCAGTCGGTCCAGCTCTACCGGGCCCTCGACTGCTACGCGGGCGGTGACGATACGGGCTACGGCCAGTTGTCGGCATCGTGGCTGCCACCGGGAGCCGTCGGCTGTCAGGACCTCGATCAACTCGGCGGGCCTGGTGGGCAGGTACTCACCTGGATACCGACGACGCCCGGCTCGACGGCCGTCGAAGACGGCTACGCCGCGGTCTGGAACGACGTCGCCGCTCACGCAGCGTTCCCGAACACGTGTCAGTGCGGCAGCGCGATCGACAACGCCATGGGCCTCTCGTGGGGCCTCGACGTCGTCCCCGGGTCCCCGGTCGACGTGTCGAGCCGGCTCGATCTCGTGCCCAGCCAGCTCGTGCTCACCACCGCGACGTTGACCGATCCCGTCTACCAGGTCACGAAGAACAACGTCGGTACCGGTGAAGCGGACTGGACGATCACCGCGACGAACGCCGGTCCGACACCGATGCTCGCGCCGTCGATCGCGATCGATCAGCCGTCTGCCGGCAGCATCGACCTCGCCGCGACCGCGACGCGCGGGTCGAGCTGCAGTGCCGCCGAGAGCAGCGGGTACGTCTGCCTGCTCGGCGATCTCGCGCCCGGCGATTCGGTCGATCTACGAATCGTCGTCGACACCACCGGGAGCTCGCCGCCGGCCAACGGAGACCCGCTCCCGATCTCTCTGTCGGCGTACCCACTGAACGAGGGCGCCGCCGTTCCGCTCACCGGCAGCTTCTCGGTGTTCGCGCCGCAGCTCGGGATCGTCGCCGGCTACACCCTGGAGGGCAAGGCCCTCCAGCTGAAACCCATCTCGAACCCGCTGCTCGGCCAAACGTACCTGGCCGCCGGGATCGGAGTGACGCCACCGAAGTACGTGTTCGCGACGTCGTTCGCGCTCGCCACGCGCCTCGCGAACCCGGCGCTCCGCGCGGGGCCCGCTACCGCCTTGGTCGCCGGGACCGGCTACTCCGGGGTTCTGCAGGCCACCGATCCGAGCTCCGACTCGAACGTGTGCGGAGGATTCGCCTGCATCGGTGCGCTCGCGAACATCAGTCCGATCACCACGGTCACCGACGCCAAGCATCCCGCCGTCATCAAGCTCACATGGGGTGCCGCGCTGGGCTCCTTGAGCGGCACCGACCTCTATCTGCGTGAGCCGTCGGATCCCCCCGGGTCGCCCGGGCGCAAGCTGCTTCCGTGCGTCAAGGTCAAGGGCTTCCTGGTCCCCCCACCCGATCACCCGGGAACCCCGGCCACCCCGTGCCTCGCCAAGCCTCTCACCATCAACGCGAAGGGCGTGGGGACCGACATGATCGACGTGCTCGCAGGTGACCCCACATTCGGACGGCGGTAGGTATCAGGTCTTGCCGCTGCGCCACGTGGGCACGCTCGGTGCCTTGGGTTCGAGGGCACGGAGATACGTGGTGATCTCGAGGATCTGCTCGTCGGTCAGCGTGCCGCCGAACGCGAGGCTCCACGCCGGCATCTCGGTGCCGGGTACCCCACCCGCGACGAGACCGACGATCTGATTGTCGGTCGTCGACTTCAGGAACTCCTTCGCGTTCAGCACCGGACCGCTGCCGCCGACGGCGTTCTTGCCGTGGCAGCCCGAGCAGTTGGTCGCGAACAGCTGGGTACCGATCTCGCGGTACGACTTCTGCTGCGCGGTGGTGGCGTCGCGGCGCAACTGCGGCTCACGCGCGCGGTAGGCGACGAAGCCGACGATCAGCACGACCATGAAGACGAGACCCCACATGAGGTAGCGGTCGAGGCTGCGTTCGAGGTCGGCCGCCTCGAATGGTGGTGGGCTCGGTCGCTCGGCGGGCATCGGCTCAGGCTTTCGGTGCGCAGGAGGGACCCTTGGCGGGTTTGAAGTACTGCTTGGAGCCTCGCTCGGGCCCGGTCACCGTCTTCGAGGTGTCGACCACCACCGTGTCGCCGTCGAGCGTGAGCGGGAAGCGGTCCATGCCGCGGGGCGACGGGCCGGTGATCCACTCGCCGCCGATGTCGTACTTCGAACCGTGGCACGGGCACTCGAAGTGGCCCGACGATTCGCAGAACGGGATGCGGCAACCGAGGTGCGGGCACTTCTGCGACAGGGCGAACAGGCGGGTGCCGGTGTTGGCGACGAACAGCCGCCCGGCGGTCACATAGGTCGCGGTCTCGGGCGCGTAGCTCGAGACCGATCCCAGGCGGATGTTCGCGCCCGCAGCAGGCAGTGCGAGCGGGCGCAGCGACTCGTAGGTGGTCCAACCCGCGGCGAGGCCCAGGAGGGCGCCACCCGCCTTCCAGCTGTTGCGCAGGAACTCGCGTCGTGTCGATCCCATGAGGGCTCTCCTACATCTCGATGTACGAGTGGGTCCACGGGGCGATGAAGCTCCAGCCCGGACCACGGAAGAACGTGCCGATGACCGTCAGCACCA
>JADGON010000252.1 GCA_017882945.1 Acidimicrobiia bacterium
ACCCGGACGCAGCATGGGCTGCGCTCGAGGCCGACGAACGGCGTTGGTGTGCATGGACCGAAGAGATCGACGCTGATGTTCCGTTCCGAGACGCGGTTGTTCGCAGCCTGCTCACACTCCGACTGCTCACCTACTCACCCTCTGGGGCACCGGTCGCGGCACCCACGACGTCGTTGCCGGAGGAGCTCGGCGGGATCCGCAACTGGGACTACCGGTTCACGTGGCCTCGAGACGCCAGCATCGGCGTCGGCACCTTCCTCGGTGTCGGCAAGGAGCACGAAGCACGCATGTTCCTCGCGTGGCTTCTGCACGCCAGCCGACTCGACCGGCCGCGACTCCCCGTCCTGCTCACCTTGCACGGCAAGCACCCGCGCCCGGAACGCGCTCTCGACAACTGGCCGGGATACGCCAACAGCACGCCGGTCCGGATCGGCAACGGCGCCGCGGACCAGCACCAGCTCGACGGGTACGGCTGGGTGCTCGACGCCGCATGGCTGCTCACCCAAGCCGGGCAGCCGCTCAATTCAGAGGTCTGGCGAGCGATGCGCGGCTTCGCCGATCGGGTGTGCGGACGTTGGCGAGAACCGGACGCCGGCATCTGGGAGGTCCGCGGCGACGCGCAGCACCACGTCCACTCAAAGCTCATGGCGTGGCTCGCACTCGACCGCGCCCTGCGCATCGCGGATAGCCACCCACTCTCGAAGCGTCGACATCGACGCTGGCGGACCGAACGCGATGCGATCGCCGCAGACGTACAGAACCGCGGGTTCGACGAATCGCGCAACATCTACACGTGCAGCTACGACTCCGACGAGCTCGACGCCGCGGTCCTGGTGCTTCCCCTGCTCGGCATCGAGGAACCCGACTCACCGCGAGTGCGCGACACGATCGACGCGATTCAGCACGGCCTCGACGCGGCTGGCCCGCTTCTGTACCGCTACCCCCCGGGCCACGACGGGCTTCCCGGTAGGGAAGGCGCATTCCTTCCGTGCTCGTTCTGGCTCGTCCAAGCGCTCGCGAAGACCGGACGAGTCGCCGAGGCCACTGCAAGGTTCAGCGCTCTTCTGCAGCTCGCGACTCCGCTCGGTCTCTACGCCGAGGAGATGGACCCGATCAGCCGTGAGCATCTCGGCAACTTCCCCCAGGCACTCACCCACGCCGCACTCGTTCAGGCCGCGCTTGCGTTGCGGGATGCCCGAAGTAGATGCCGGAACGCCGGCCCACGCACCCCACCATGAAGGCTTTGCTCCTCATGGTGGGGATCGTGGCCGCGGTGATCCTCCTCGCCGCGATCAGTACCTTCGGCACGCACTAGACGTAGACGAGGTGGTCGTCGACCCGGCGAGCTTCGGGTGTCGCCACGTGTCCGATGAGGCGGCCGTCGTGGAAGAGGTGTTCGACCGGCGTCTCTTCGATGAGCACGAGGTGGTCGGCGAGCAAGCGGCGGTGGCAGCGCCACCACACCGATTCCGCGCACATGACTGCAAGCCGGCGGCTCTGAGCCAAGGCGCAAAGCTCGGTGACCCCTTCCACAAACTCACCCGAGGTCATGTGGTCGGCATACGCGCGGAACTGGTCGTTGCGCAGCCCCATGTTCGGTGAATCCGGTGCCGGCTTGCGTCGACCACCGAGGGAGGACAGCCACAGGTAGTCCACCCCATGCTCCGGGAGCCAGTTCGCCATCTTCTCGACGGCGAACTGCGGGTTCCGTCGGCTTCCCGGAAAGCGTCGTACGTCAACGATGGCTTCCAACTCGGCGTCGCGAACCACGGCAAGGAACTCGTCTTCGGCCAGGGTGCCATGTCCGAGGGTTCGAATTATCTCCACGTTTCTCAGTCTCGACCTTGCCGTCCGCTCAATGCCGGTAGCGAGCCGGAACTCGACACCGACCCGTTATTCTTCTAGGATATCCTAGAAATAGAACGCCATTGTCACTGCGCTCCGGTGTGCTCATCTTGATGAGCTGAACGGAAGGACATCCTGATGATCGATCTCACCATCGACAACACGCTTGCGGAGCTCGTGAACGCGTCACCGGCATCGGCCCGGGTGCTCGAGTCGTTCGGCTTGGACTACTGCTGCGGCGGTCGCCGTCACCTGGGTGAAGCGTGCTCGGGATCCGATGTCGATCCCGTGCTGGTCCTCGACGCGCTCGCGAACCTCGAGCCGGGCCCGGAGCCCGACTGGGCGTCGATGGGCCCCGTCGAGCTGGTCGACCATCTCGAAGCCTTCCATCACGCGTATCTCCACACCGAGCTCGGGCGTCTCGACGCCCTGGCCGAGAAGGTGGTCGACGTCCACGGGGATCGTCATCCCGAGCTGCACGAGGTGCGTACCACCTACCAGGCCCTTCGGACCGACCTGGAACCGCACCTGCTGAAGGAGGAGCGGGCGCTGTTCCCGATGATCCGGGAGCTGGCCACGGCGACGGCTCCGCCGAACCTTCATTGCGGGTCGTTGCAGGACCCGATCTCGGTGATGATGACCGAACACGACCGGGCCGGTGAGCTGCTTGCGAAGCTGCGTCAACAGACGAGTGGGTATCGGTGGCCCACCGACGGGTGCGCGAGCTATCGAGCTTTCTACGACGGTCTCGCCGAGCTGGAGGCCGATACGCACCTCCACGTCCACAAGGAGAACAACGTGTTGTTTCCCGCGGTCGTCGCGCTCGAGCAACGCTGGTCGGACTCCCTCCGATGACTCGCGTGGTCGATGTCGGCGGTGACCCGCCGTGCTGGGCCCACCTGTTCGAGCCACCCGAGCGTGACCTGCAGGGTCCCCCCGACATCGAGCTCCCGGTGCGTGCCTTCTACCGTCGAGCTCGTCAGCCCGGCTGCACGATGAGCAGGGAGTTGCCGTCGGGATCGCGGAAGTAGAACATCGGCGGCACCGGGCCGGCCATCTCGACGGCACCGATACGAATCTCGGCTGGTGAGCCCACGCGCGCGACGGATTCGTCGACGTCGACACCGAGAGCTCGCAGCTGAGCGTGAGTGGCGTCGATGTCGTCGGTGTTCAAGATGATGCCCGTCTGAACGCTGGTCGGGTCGCTCGGTCCCGGAGGCACCAGGGCGATACCCGTCGGAGCGGTCGGTGGGTAGAGCTCGACCCACCGGTGACCGTTGCCCCAGGGGACGTCGTTGCGCTTCTCGAATCCGAGCATCTCGTAGAACGCCACCGACCGATCCTGATCGGTCGACGGGATGGTCACGAGCTGGATCCGGCTGAGCCGGCTGGGTGGAGCGGTGGGCATCTCGATCCTCTTTCGGTCACGGACACAGCAGCTACGACTCCACAGGGAGGGCTGACTCATCGGCAGGAGTTCAATTCCTTCTTGTACCGCTCGAGGCCAGGGCTCGGTCTCGGAACAACCGTGGTCGCCGACGAGATGCTGCGGCGCGGCGAGACCAACCGCTAACGGTCGTCGGGCTTACCTGGAACATCCACCCGATGCTCGATCGTGTTCCAATCGGGCTCATGGACGCGACGAATGCCCGACTCATCTATCGTCCACTGTGCTCTACAGAACATGCACGACAGCAGGAACGAGCCACCCGCGCCTTTCTCGGTCTCGATTGGCATCCCGTCGTAGGGACAGTGGTAGAGGTTCACACCTTCGTATCGACCCCTGGTCGCACGAATCTGAACGCATCGCCCTCCTGCGCCGGCCGGCTTGTTGTTTCGTGTGCGCCATGCGGGACTCGAACCTGTGACCTCTGCCGGGTGAAGTCTCGCCGGCTTTCTGTCAGCCAGTCGTGACCGCCTTGCCCAAGTCGTCGGGCTGTGCAGACTGAGATGGTGAATCAAGCTCAAGACCCGGAAGGCACCGCGCTGGAGGTGAAGCCGCGCTGGCGCGGCGTGTCGCACGAGGTCGCCGCGTTCGTCTTCCCGGTTCTCGGCGCTGTCCTGGTGGCGATCGCTCGTACGGCGGCCGCGCGCTGGGCGGCACTCGTATACACCGTCGGCATCACGGCGATGTATGCCACGAGCGCGGTCTACCACCGTGGCAGCTGGAATCCTTCGGTCCGGCGACGCCTCCGTCGGCTCGACCACTCGATGATCTTGGTCGGCATTGCCGCCACCTACACCCCGATCGCGGTCGTGGGACTCGACGCGCGCAGCGCGCGGATCCTGCTGGGCATCGTCTGGCCCCTGGCTGTGTTCGGGATCGTCGTGCAGATGTTCTGGCTCAATGCGCCACGGTGGCTCGTCGCAGGCCTCTACGTCGCCATCGGTTGGACGGCGCTCGCGTTCGTCCCGGTGTTGTGGCGCGAGCTTGGCGTGGTCACGTTCTCGCTCATCGTCTGCGGCGGCGTTGTGTACTCCATCGGAGCGCGGGTCTACTCGGCGCGCCGGCCCGACCCGATGCCCACTATGTTCGGATTCCATGAGGTGTTTCACGCACTCGTGATCGCGGCGGGCTTGATCTTCTACGTCGCAATCGCACGCGTCATCGTGACCGGCTGACGGGCACCCACCGATTCTTCGCCGGTGAGAGCGCGCACGCGGCGCGTACCTTCGTGGCGCAGGAACGGCGTCCGTCGACGGCGCCGGCCGAACGGGCCCAGGCGTTCCCGCTTGGGATCAGCTGCCGTGCGCGACGTCGGCATCTTCGTGATCGCTCACGCTGATGCGTCGCCACCCGTGCTCTGGCGCCGAACGCGCGGTCGAGGTGGAGCGCCGGTTCGGCTGCGTTGACGGCGCGCCTACGCTCAAGGGTATTGGAAGCCGGACTCGTTGCGGACACTGCGCAGTCCGACGGACACTCCGAAAGTCCCGTCCGGGGGCGAAGCCGAGCGCGATGGGGACCGAGTGAAGACTGTCGACACCATCCCGCTCGGCCCGGATGAGCTCAGTCGGATCGACCGCTACTGGCGCGCCGCGAACTACCTCTCCGTCGGTCAGATCTACCTGCTCGCCAATCCGCTGCTCGACGCGCCTCTCGCGGACGCGCACGTCAAGCCTCGCCTGCTCGGGCACTGGGGCACGACACCGGGCCTCAACATCCTGTACGCGCATCTCAACCGGATCATCGCGGCGCGTGACCTCGACATGATGTTCATCACCGGCCCCGGTCACGGGGGGCCTGCTCTCGTGGCCAACACCTGGCTCGAGGGCAGCTGGTCGGAGACCTACCCCGCCGTGGGCCGCGATCGGGAGGGCATGGCACGACTGTTCCACCAGTTCTCTTTCCCCGGAGGGATTCCCAGCCACGTCGCGGCAGAGGTACCCGGGTCGATCCATGAGGGGGGAGAGCTCGGCTACTCCCTCGCGCACGCCTTCGGCGCCGCCTTCGACAACCCGGAGCTGATCGTCGCGTGCGTCGTCGGCGACGGCGAGGCCGAAACCGGCCCGCTGGCCGCCTCGTGGCACGGCAACAAGTTCCTCGACCCGGTTGGCGACGGCGCCGTCCTCCCGATCCTGCACCTCAATGGCTACAAGATCGCCAACCCTGCCGTGCTCGACCGCATCGGCGACGACGATCTGACCGCGCTGCTGCGTGGATACGGATGGGAGCCGTACCTCGTCGCCGGCGACGATCCCGTGAAGGTCCACCAGCAGCTCGCCGCCACCCTCGATGTGGCGCTCGATGAGATCGCCGTCATCCAGCGAGCGGCCAGGTCGGGTGGGAAGTGGCAACGACCTCGTTGGCCGATGGTCGTGCTTCGGACGCCGAAGGGGTGGACCGGTCCGAAGGAGGTCGACGGCAAGCCGGTCGAGGGGACGTGGCGATCGCACCAGGTCCCCTTCAGCGGGGTCCGCGGCCACCGCGACCGCCTCCAGCAGCTCGAGACCTGGATGCGCAGCTACCGGCCGGACGAGCTGTTCGACGACGATGGTCGGCCACTCCCCGACCTGGTCTCATGGCTGCCTCAGGGCAAACGGCGCATGGGTTCGAACCCGCACTCGAACGGCGGGCAGCTGCTGCGCGCGCTCACGCTGCCCGACATCCGTGACTTCGGTGTCGCGATCGAGCGGCCGGGCTCCCCTTCGTCGGAGCCGACGCGCGTGCTCGGTGAGTGGTTGCGAGACGTGATCGGTGCGAACGAGGCGTACCGCAATTTTCGGCTCTTCGGCCCCGACGAGACGGCATCGAACCGGCTCGACGCGGTCTACGAGGTGACCGACAAGGTGTGGCAGGCGGAGATTCGCGACGTCGACGAGCATCTGGCCCCGCAGGGCCGGGTGATGGAGGTCCTCTCGGAGCACCTGTGTGAAGGCTGGCTGGAGGGCTACCTCTTGACGGGCCGCCACGGCCTGTTCTCGTGTTACGAGGCGTTCATCCACATCGTCGACTCGATGTTCAATCAGCACGCCAAGTGGCTCAAGGTCACCCGCGAGCTCGACTGGCGGCGCGACATCGCTTCGCTCAACTACCTGCTGACCTCGCACGTGTGGCGCCAGGACCACAACGGCTTCAGCCACCAGGATCCCGGGTTCATCGACCACGTCGTCAACAAGAAGGCTGACGTCATCCGCGTCTACCTACCGCCCGACACGAACTGTCTCCTGTCGGTAGCCGATCACTGCCTCCGCAGCCGCGACTACGTCAACGTGATCGTCTCCGGGAAGCAGCCGACACCCACGTGGCTCGGCATCGACGACGCCGTGCTCCACTGCACCCGCGGCATCGGCATCTGGGAATGGGCCAGCAACGACGACGGCGACCCGCAGGTCGTGCTCGCCTGTGCCGGCGACATCCCGACGATCGAGATCCTGGCCGCCACGGCAATCCTGCGCGAACGGCTGCCGGAGCTGCGAGTGCGGGTCGTCAACGTGGTCGACCTCATGCGCCTCCAGCCCGAGGCGGAGCACCCACACGGCCTGTCCGACCGTGAGTACGACACCATCTTCACCACCGACCGGCCCGTCATCGTCGCGTACCACGGCTACCCCTCGCTCATCCACCAGCTCACGTACCGCCGGACCGGCCACAGCCATCTGCACGTGCGGGGCTACAAGGAAGAAGGAACCACGACGACCCCCTTCGACATGCTCGTCCTCAACGACCTGGACCGGTTCCATCTCGTCATGGACGTGATCGACCGGGTCCCGAGCCTCGGCAGGCGGGCGGCCGGGCTGCGCCAGGACATGATCGACGTGCGCACCCGGCACCGGGCATGGACGCGCACCTACGGCGAGGATCTCCCGGAGGTGCGCGACTGGGTCTGGCCGGGTTGATGCGCGTTCTGGTCGTCAACGCGGGCTCGGCAACGCTGAAGCTCCGCGTGATCGGCCCCGAGGACACGGTCGAGGCCGAGACCGACCTCGATCCATGGAACGGTGACGACGCGACCGACGTATTCGAGGAGCTGCTCGGTGGCGTAGGGCCGGTCGACGCCATCGGGCACCGTGTCGTCCACGGCGGTGGCGACTTCACCGAACCGACGCCCGTGACCCACGACGTCCTGGCCCGCATCACGGAGCTCACGACGCTCGCGCCGCTGCACCAGCAACGGGCCATCACCGCCATCAACGCGGCCCGACGGGCTCTGCCCGACCTGCCCCACATCGCCTGCTTCGACACCGCGTTCCACGCCACGATGCCCCCGGCGGCCTGCACCTACGCCCTCCCCCGCGCGTGGCGAGAGCAGTGGGACCTCCACCGGTACGGCTTCCATGGCCTCTCCCACTCGTGGGCTGCGCGACGCGCACCGGAGGTGGCGAACCGCGAGGATCCCCGGCTGCGCGTCGTGAGCTGTCACCTCGGCGCCGGTGCATCGCTGTGCGCGATCCTCGGTGGGCGGTCACTCGACACGACCATGGGGCTCACACCCCTCGAGGGACTCGTCATGGCGACGCGGTCGGGCTCGGTCGATCCCGGGCTGGTGCTGTGGCTCCTCACCCACGGCCGCCTCGACGTGCGCGCGGTAACCGACGGTCTCGAACGGGAAGGTGGCCTCGCCGGTCTCAGCGGAACGAGCGGCGACATGCGCGAGGTGCTCGCGGCGCGGGCCATTGGCGACTCGGACGCGTCGCTCGCCTTCGGGGTCTACATCCACCGGCTCCGCCGCGAGATCGCCGCGATGAGCGCAGCGCTCGGGGGAATCGACCTCCTCGCCTTCACCGGTGGCGTCGGTGAGCACTCCGCGCCCGTGCGTGCCGCCACCGTCGACGGGCTCGGCTTCCTCGGCATCGAACTCGACGCGGCAGCCAACGACGCGACGACCGGCGACGCCGAGATTTCCGCTGCGGGCTCGCCGGCGCGAACCGTGGTCGTGACTTCCCGTGAGGATCTCGAGATCGCCCGCCAGGTTCGGGCACTCATGGCGTGACGTCTGCGACGAGTGGTCAGGGGCTGGGCTCAGCAGCGCGCTGGAAGCCGGACTGTCGGCCGCGAGGAAGTCGGCCAGCCACGCGAAGTGCTCGGCTGCGTCCTCGGGAGAGATGGCGAGCGCCGGGTCCCATCGCGAACCCGAATCAGATTGCTCCGCTCGGCGGCGCCCACCGGTCATGGACTTGGACAGGGGCGCGCGGGGTTGTTCCGCGATGTTCTCGGTGTTCGCGGACCTAGGGTCGAGGGCTCAGTGATCCACGAGGAGGGCCATGACTGACCTCACGGCTGAACCCGTTGCGAGCGCCGGCGCGGCAGCGCGGGTTCTCAGCCGTTTGGAAGAGGCGGCGTGGGTGCTTGCCGGGTTTGAGCATCTCGTCCGGTCGGGGGCATTGTCCGGGGACGGCTTGACGCTGCAGACGCGAGAAGATGAGGTAGCGGCGGGCATGCTGGCCGCAGTTGGCCTCGTTGTCGGAGATGGTCGTCCTCAGATGGGGAGCGGGCTGGCCGAGCTGCTCTCGGACGGCTCACTGGACACGCGCCGCCAGGCAATGCTGTCCACGCTTCGTCAGGTCGCAACCGCGACGGAGATCGTCGCCGCGCACGGCGCTGAGGGGTGGGCGGCCCAGGACGACGCCACCCTCCTGGCCCAAGGCAGGTCCTCGGCGCTTGGGGGCCAGATGCTCGCCATGTACGCCATACCGTCGCTCGAGGGCTTGAGCGAACGCTTCGCGGCGGGAGGAGACTTCTTGGACGTTGGCGTCGGCGTGGCGGAGATGGCGGCCGCGTTCTGCGAGGCGATGCCGAACGCGCGAGTCGTCGGCATCGATGTCTTGCCACGAGCGCTGGATCTCGCTCAGCAGACGATCGCTGCGCGTGGGCTCGGAGATCGTCTCGAAGTGCGACTCCTCGCCGTTCAGGAGCTCGCCGATGTGGCGCAGTTCGATCTGGCCTGGATGCCGGCGCCGTTCCTCCCCGCGGAGGTCTTCGGCGACGGGCTCAGCCGGGTGCATGACGCGCTTCGGCCTGGCGGCTGGCTGATCGTCGGGGCAGGACGTTTCGATGGCGACGCTCTCGCCGTGGCGGTGACGCGTTGGAAGACGCTCCGCAGCGGCGGCACGCCTTTGGCCCCCGAGGAAGCGCGAGCATCGTTGGACGGCGCCGGCTTCGTCGAGATGAGGGAGCTGCCAACTCCACCGGGCGCACCCGCTCTCTACGCAGCCCGAAAGGCACAGCCTGCACCTGGAGTCTGAGGGCGCGGTTCGGTGCGGGGCGAAGCGTGCCAGGCTCTCTCGTCCCGCCAAGCTCTACGAGGAGCTCACTTCTCATCGGGCTCGACCTCCACGGGCTCACGCGAGGAACGAGCTCGGAGCAGGTCCCGACCTGTTCTCCGGGCGCAACATCGTCACCGTCCTGGTGGACGCGCGGTTGCGACGTGCTCGGGCCGACCTGCCTATCGGGAGCCGCCGGGCGGGTCAGACGGTGTCGGTGCGCGGAGGTGTTCGTCGAAGAAGCCGCGAATGCGGCGCCGGGCGTCGGCAGCTGACGGTTCGTGGTATCGGCTGTTCGACAGCCGTGCGACGAGGACGACGAGCGCATTGAAGTCCCTCGGATCGTGGTCGTTCAGGAACGAGTGGCCCGCCTCGGGATACTCCTTCACGTCGTGGGGAACGTCTGCCGCGGTGAGCGCCCTCTCGAGCTTGGCTGCTGCCCCCCGAAGCGACCAGTCCTTGGCGCCGTAGCTGCCGACGATCGGACACGAGCGGTCGAGAAACGAATCGAAGTCTTTCGGGATGCTGCCGTAGTTCGTGCTCGCGACCGCGAACCCGTGGTCGGCCACCAGCAAGAGAGCGAACCCGCCTCCCATACAGAATCCGATAACGCCGATCCGGCCCGTGCAGTCATCCCGTGCGGCCAACCACAGCCGGGCCGCGTCGATGTCGTCGAACGTGCGCCCGCGGCCCT
>JADGON010000253.1 GCA_017882945.1 Acidimicrobiia bacterium
TCGGCATCGGCCTCGACCGGAATCGTGACGTCCGAGCCGGGGAGCCAGGACCACACCGGGTCGAGCTCGGCGACGGCCAGACCGTGATCATCGAGCAACGCGACGATGTCGGCGTCGCTCAGGCCTTCCTGCCTCGCCGCGGCGTAGTCGCGGGCCCACAGCGACATCCCGGTGAAGCCGCCGCCGTAGGCCGCAGCCACCCGTTCACGAAACGGCGTGGCTCGAGGCAGCGTGCCCGAGCAGAGCACGAGGTCTCCCGGACCGAGCGTCAACGGTGCCCTCCCGCCCGACGGTGCATCGTCATCTCTTCATCCTGCATGATTCCCCCATGGACGAGCACACATCCGGCGTGGAATGGGTCGATCCCGAGGCATTGACGATCTCGACCCGAGGGGTCGAAGACCTCCGGCTCCAGCTCGAGCAGTGGCTCATCGGGCGCACCGGCGACCCCGACGCGGCGATCACGGACCTCGATCGACCGTCGGCCAACGGCATGTCGAGCGAAACGGTCCTCTTCGACGCCCGGTGGCGTGACGATTCGGGGGAGCAATCCGGAGCCTTCGTCGCCCGCATCCGGCCCGCGGCCGACGCGTACCCGATCTTCCGGGAGTACGACCTGGGCAAGCAGGCGCGGGTGATCCGCCTGGTGGGTGCCAACACGACGGTGCCCGTTCCCGAGGTGGTGTTCGACGAGCCGTCGGACGAGCACCTCGGCTCGCCGTTCTTCGTCATGCGCCGCATCGACGGCCTGGTCCCGCCGGACGTCATGCCGTACCCGATGGGGAGCTGGGTCACCGAGGCGACCGAGGAACAGCGCGAGCTGATGGAGCAGCGGGCGGTCGAGGTGCTGGCCGGGGTGCACAGCGCGGCGAGGCGCCCCGAGGACATGGCGTTCCTCGAGTTCACCGACGCGGGGGACTCCGCGTTGCGCCGCCACGTCGCTCACGAGCGTGACTACTACGAGTGGGCCCGCGACGGCCTGACCTTCCCGCTGCTGGAGCGCGCGTTCGACTGGCTCGACGACAACTGGCCGGTCGCGGCGGATGCGGCGGATCCCGTCCTCAGCTGGGGCGACGCGCGCATCGGCAACATGATGTTCCGCGACTTCGAGCCGGTAGGTGTCCTCGACTGGGAGATGGCGGGCGTCGCGCCGCGTGAGCTCGACGTCGGATGGATGATCTTCCTCCATCGCTTCTTCCAGGATCTCTGTCACGACATGGGCCTGCCGGGCCTCCCCGACATGTTCCGACCCGATCGTGTCGCGCAGCACTACGCGAAGGCTTCGGGTCACCAGCCCGTCGACCTCGACTGGTTCATCGTCTACGGCGCGTTGCGGCACGGCATCGTGATGACCCGGGCGACCCGGCGGGGTGCCCAATTCGGTGACCAGGAGCTGCCGGAGGATCCGGACGACTTGGTCATGCACCGGCGTTCACTGGAAGCGATGCTCGACGGCAAGTACTGGGACTGAGCGCCGAGCATGGCCGACCCGATCGGTCCGATCGTCGCCGCCGACGAAGGGTTCCATCACCAGATCGCCGACACCTTCGCCGTCGTCGGTCCGAGTGACCCGGCGTGGACGGAGAAGATCTGCGCGATGGCGATGTCGCGCGACGGGTCGATCCAGCTCGGCTTCGGGATGGGCAAGTACACGAACCGCAACGTCCTCGACGGGTACGGCGCGGTGTCGCGCGGGAAGTGCCAGTGGACCGTGCGCGCGAGCCGTGCGCTCGCCGGTGATCCGGAGCACATGCAGGTCGCACCACTGCGCTACGACGTGCTCGAGCCGCTCCGGGTGGTGCGGTTCGCGCTCGACGCCAACGAGGTCCAGCCCGTCGCCTTCGAGTGGACGTTCGAGGCCGCGTTGCCCGCGACGCTCGAAGACCGCACCGTGCACCAGGACGGGTACCGCACGTCCGCGGACCTCGTCCGGTACCACCAGATCGGGGTGGGGTCGGGCTGGGTGGAGGTCGAGGGCGAACGAACGGAGCTCGAGCTGGGCAGCTGCGTCTCGACCCGGGACCACTCGTGGGGGGTGCGCTACGGCGTCGGGGTTCCCCCGCCCGACGTGCCCGAGGTCGACGCGCTCGCGGGGCTCGGCTTCCAGATGGTGTGGTGCCCGCTGCTGTTCGAGCGCGACGACGGCACGCGCTACGGGATGCTGCTGCACTTCCAGATCGTCACCGCGCCGGGGCTGGGCGTGGTGCACAAGATCGTGATGGGTGGCGTCGAGCATCCGGACGGAACGTACGAGCCGTGGCTCGACCTCGCGCCGGACCTGGCCTACAACCCAACGAACCGGCGCCTGCGTGGCGGGATGATCCGGGCGACGACCGCGGACGGCGTGACGCGTGACCTGGCGATCGAGGTGCTCGACAACACCGGCATCCAGCTCGGCGCCGGTCTGTACTTCGGGTTCGACGGTCATCATCACGGTGAATGGCGGGGCGAGCACCATGCCGATGGCGAGCACATCGGGGACTGCACCACGGCCGAGAACGCGCGCCGGCTGCACCAGATCCGCGACACCGTCGTCCGGGTCAGCGATCCGATCGGCGGGGGAGTCGGGCTCGGCAACTGCCAACCCATCATCACCGGCGGTCACCCCGATCTCGGGTTGACGCCCGACGACACGTTCTGGTGAGTCGTGGCCGATGATCGTGAGCGGATGCGCGCGACCTTCGACTCGGCCGCCGATCGCTACGAGCGAGCCCGACCCGCGTACCCGCCGGAGCTCTATGACGCGCTCGTCGACCTGAGCGGGCTGCAGGCCGGAGATCACCTGCTCGAGATCGGCTGCGCGACGGGAA
>JADGON010000254.1 GCA_017882945.1 Acidimicrobiia bacterium
GCGAGCGCGTCGGGGATGCCTTCGGCGAGCTCCCAGGCATCGTCGATGACGTCGGGGCAGACCGCGACGCCGAAGTCGACCCGATCCTCGTAGCTCAAGAGCGTGATGTTGATCCCACAGCCCATGAGCAGCGGCCCGAGCGCGTAGACCACGGCGACGCGGGCGCCCGACGAGTAGAGCGGGACTGGTGGGCCGGCGACGTTCGAGATGATCGCGTTGAAGATCGGCGGGTGTGCTGTCGCGAGGCCGAGACCCCGGTAGAGGCCGATGCCCGCGCTGATCACGGCCGGTGGGAGCACCGCGAGCGCGTCGATGACGATGTCGTCGCCGAGCGCGGTCTGCATCGCCTTCGCGCTCTGCATCGATGCGTGGATCGCGGCGAGGCGTTCGACGGGGTCTGCGATGTCGGTGCGCAACGAGGCGCCGGTAGCCGCGACGAAGTTTCCCCCCACTGCCTTGCCATCGCGGTGGACGCCGACGGGGATCTGCGCGATGAGTGCGCGCTCCGGGAGGCCATCGCGCTCCACGAGATACCCGCGCAGCACCGCGGCGCTCAGCGCGAGGGCCACGTCGTTCATCGTCACCCCGAATGCACGCTTCACCGCGCGCATGTCCTCCAGCGAGACGGACGCGAACGCAAACGAGCGGCGCGACGTGAGCGGGCGGTTCAGCAAGCTGTGCGGAGCGCGGAAGGGCAACGCAGCGGCGCGTCCGTTCTGGGAGGCAAGAACGCGTGCGATCCTGCCTCCCGCAGATGCGAGCTCGGCGCCGAGATGGAGGGCGCGCAGCGGAGTGCCGGCGAGGAACGCGCCCGATGCGGCGAGCATGCGCAGGCGCGACGGGGCATGGTCGGCTGCGACCGGATCGCCGGCGGGCCGCGCCAGGGGGGCGTCGGGCTCGAGGTCGAAGAGCACCTCGAGGAGACGCTCGCCGCGGATGCCGTCCATCAGGGCGTGGTGCACCTTCAAGAGCACGCCGACGTGGCCGCTCTGGAGCCCCTCCAGCACCCAGATCTCCCAGAGCGGACCGCTGCGGCTCAGCGGAGACGAGAACAGGTCGCCGCAGAGGGTCGCGACCTCGCGCATGCTGCCGGGTGCGGGAACCCCGACGCGCCGGACTTGGGCGCCGAGGTCGACGTCGGCGGAATCCACCCAGACCGAGCGTCCGAGCCCCAAGGGCGATTCGAGGAGGCGGTACCGGAACGGGCCGAGGAGCGCGCGCCGGGCGTCCAGCACCGCACGGATGCCGGCCGCGACGTCGACGCCGCGCCCGTCGACCGGCTCCAGCAGCATGAGCGCACCCGCGTGCATGTGCCATTCGGGGGTCTCGCCCGCGAGCATCCCGGTGTCGAGGCCATTCAGTCGTTCGACCATGGCGGAACCTCCCCCTACGCGTCGACGTCGGGCGCGTGAACCTCGTCGAACCCCTCGCGCATGCAGCGGGCGACATGGGCCTCGCCCGGGTCGCTCATCGGCTCGACCACCGATCGTCGGCTGCTCCAGTGGCTCTGAAGCCCGAGGCCGATGCATCGATTGCGAGCCGGATGTCGAGCAGCGGGTTCACCAGCTGGCTGCGATCGAGCATCGCTTGGCCGGAGTACGAGATCTCGGCCTCGGCGATGATGCTCGCGATCGTCACCGCCGGTGCTCCACCCTCGACCGCGGTGTGCACGCCGCGCAGGAGCCCGACGGCCTCGTCCGCGGTGACGAGCCGGCTCCGGGACGCGATCGCGAGCGCAGCATCAATAGCGTCGAGCGCCTGGATCGGTGTCCGTGTGGGCCCGTTCCCGAGCAGTCTCATCGTGACCGCCTCCCCCGTTGCCTCCGACCGTCTCGTCGCATCCACGATCGCAGCGATGGGAGGTGTGGGGCAGGGCCAGAAGTCATGACCTGGAAAGAGCGGAGCACCTCGTATCCCTCTCGTGACCTTGGACCCTGTTCGCCCCGAGCTGGGGGCGCGACTCTCGGGAGAGCGAACCCGGAACACGATCTTCGGAGGCGGTTCTGATGCGCAAGCTCTTCGGCAAGGCGATGATGCTCGGGGCCGGTCTCGGAGTCGCGGTCGCGGTGATGGGACGCGACACCCGGGCCGGGAAGGCCATGCGAAACGGGGTCGAGATCCTGGGTCGGCAGGCTCGGTACGCGGCCGGTCGTCTGGAAGGGCTGCGATATCGACTGGCGGGCAGAACGCCCGACCCGGCGGCCCCCGACGATGTGCTCGCCGATCGGGTCCGCTCGAATCTGGGCGGGGTCGAGAAGCGCTTGGACGTCCCGCACATCCACGTGATGGTGGAAGATCATGTCGCGCTGCTGCACGGCGAGGTTCCCAGCGGGGCCGACCGGTCGACCATCGAACGGGCGGTGCTCGACACTCCCGGCGTGCGCGGCATCGAGTCGTATCTCCATGTCGGGCTGCTTCCCGGCAGCACGCGGCCATCCGAGGGCCGCGCGCGAGCCGCGGGATTGACGTCGCCGGCGATGGGCGAGCTGCTCGAGGCCGCGCGCGACGCGGGGGCGGGCGAGGACGCTCGGGCTGCGGTTCGAGCCGTGATCGCGACGTTCGCCGAGCGGATCCCGGAAGGGGAGCGGGACCAGCTCCTCGCGCATCTCCCCGCCGACGTCCGCGACCTCGCCTTGGCACCCCGGCGCCAAGGCGACGCCGTCGAGCGGATTCGCACGGTCCCGGAGCTCGTGACCGCCGTTGCCGCCGGGGGTGTGCTGCCCGCTGAACGCGCGCAGGCGATCACCGAGTCGGTGCTGGCACACCTTCGCCGACTCGTCCCCGAGGAGGTCACCGACGTGGCCGCAGTCCTTCCCGAGGAGCTGCGGGAGCTGTGGACCGCGGCAGTGCCCGGGTGACGTCGCTCAGGCTGATGGACCCGCAGTTCGCCGTGCAGCACATCGCGATTCACGGTCACCGGATCGGGTACCGCAGCGCGGGGTCGGGCCCCGTGGTGATGCTGGTCCACGGGATGGCCGGCAGCTCGGACATGTGGCTTCCCGTGATGCCCAAGCTGGCCGAGCACTTCACGGTGATCGCGCCCGACCTGCTCGGCCACGGCGAATCGGCCAAGCCACGCGGCGACTACTCGCTCGGCGCGTTCGCGAGCACCCTGCGCGACCTGCTCGTCGCGCTCGGCCACGAACGGGCCACGCTCGTCGGTCAGTCGCTCGGTGGTGGCGTGGTGATGCAGTTCGCCTACCAGTTCCCGGAGCGGTGCGAGCGGCTGGTGCTCGTATCGAGTGGCGGCCTCGGTGACGAGGTCACCGTGTTGCTCCGCCTGCTGACCCTCCCCGGCGCCGAGTACGTGCTGCCGATCGCGTGCAACGACTGGGTGCACGATGCCGGCATCACGGTCGCGAGCTGGTTGCGCCACCTCGGCCTGCACGTGCGTCCGAACGTCACCCAGATGTGGCAGAGCTACGGCTCCCTCGCCGACGGCCCGACGCGCACGGCCTTTCTGCACACGCTGCGATCGGTCGTCGACCACGCCGGCCAGCGGGTGAGCGCCTCGGATCGCCTCTACCTCGCGTCAGAGACGCCGCTGATGATCATGTGGGGTGATCACGACCGGATCATTCCAGTGGAGCAGGGCTTCGCTACGCACGCCGCAATGCCCGGGAGTCGCCTCGAGATCTTCGAGGGCAGTGGCCACTTCCCGCACTGCGAGGATCCGGACCGGTTCGCCGCGCTCCTGATCGACTTCCTGCACACCACGCGGCCGGCCACCATCTCGGCCGATCTCTGGCGTGACCGCATCGTCGCCGCCATCGAGTGACACTTCCGCCTCTGCCATCGCGTGTGGATGAGCGGGTCAGTTAGCGTCTGAGGGTGGCCCGCAGCGATCGCGTGGAGCTCGAGCTGGCGGGGCGGACCGTTCGACTCTCCAGCCCGGACAAGGTGATGTTCCCCAACCCGGGGACCACGAAGCTCGGCCTCGTCCGCTACTACGAGGCGGTCGAGGCCCCGCTCATGCGGGCGATGGGCGGCCGGCCGGTCTTGATGGAGCGCTTCCCCCACGGTGTGGGCCAGAAGTCGTTCTTCCAGAAGCGGGTGCCTGACAACGCGCCCGAGTGGCTCGAGACCACCATCGTGAGCACGCCGAACGGGACGACATCCCAGGCGCTGGTGGCGGCCGACCTCGCGCACATCGCGTGGGCCGTGAACCTCGGGTGCCTCGGCTTTCACGTGTGGCCGAACCGGGCGGACGACCCGGAGCACGCCGACGAGCTCCGCATCGATCTCGATCCCCAGCCGGGTGTCGGGTTCGACGAGGTCCGAGTCGCCGCGCACGAGGTCCGGGCACTGCTCGACGAGCTCGGCATCGAGTCGGCGCCGAAGACGACGGGCAACCGGGGCATCC
>JADGON010000255.1 GCA_017882945.1 Acidimicrobiia bacterium
AGCGCAGCAACGAAGAGATCCGCATCTGGACGTTGTTGTGCCTCGAGGTCTGGCACGAGGTGTTCTTCGGCGCGGCGAGCCCGCCGCCGGCACCCAGCTCCACCCCGGTCACCGGCAGCCAGCTCCATACTGGTCAGGGGACTCGGATCTGATAGCCGGGTTCGCCCGTGACCACCGAGCCAGTGCCCGAATAGGACCAGACGTCGTACGTGCCCTGACCGGGCTCGTTGCCGTCCCAGTGATCGAACGGTGACGACGCCCCGCGGTAGTGGATGGCCTTGCCCGCGGCGAGCGCCTGAGAGCACGTGGCGAACGTCGAGCAGTCGGTCGTGCCGCGCAGGTTCTTCGCGAACGCGTCCTTCATCTTCTTCGGGTCGTCCGAGTGGGCCTTCACCGCGGCGAGTGCGGTGAGGATCACGCAGTCGTAGTAGTGAGCGGAGAAGATCGGCGCAACGCCGGTCTTGCGCAGCGCCGTGGTGAACGGAGTCTCCGGACCGGACGGCGCCGCGGCGGGCGCGGTCCCGAGGATTCCCCGGACGGCATCGGGGTTCGCCGGGTTCACCTTCGTGTGGAACGTCGTGCTCTGCATGCCGTCGGCCGTGTACACGGGGATCTGATTCGGGCCGACTCCGGCGGCGCTCATGGCGTTCACGAGCCGAGCCCCGTCGTCCACGAGCGAGATGACCACGACGGAATCGGGGTGCCGGCTCGCGATCTCGCGTCCGACGGCCGTCAGGTCCTGGGCCTGAGGGTCGTACCTGATGACGTCATCGACCGGCGTGAGGCCGCCGCGTCGCAGCGCGCGCACGAGTGGAGCGGCGAACGTCGTGCCGTAGGTGTCATCGCGCACGACGATCACGGGCCGCTTCTTGCCGCCGGCAACGACCTGGCGCGCGAGTGCGAGGGCTTGCAGGCGATCGGGGGGCGCGGTGCGGAAGTAGTAGCCGCCGGAATCCGCCGCGCTGAGCTCCTCCGCGGAGTTCGATCCCGAGCACTCGAGTACGCCCTTCAAGCGAATCGCGTCGAGCAGGTCGAGCGCGGTCCCGGTTGCGGCCGGCCCGATGATCGCGTCGACCTTGTTCGTGTTCAGGAGTGTGTTGAGCGACGCGCGCGCCACGGGCAGATCATCGCCGCCGTCGTTGGCGACCGCGAGACCAACCGCCTTCCCGTTGACCCCGCCCGCCGCGTTGATCTCGTCGACCGCGATCCTGACCGGCGTCGTCAGCGACTTCGAGATCGAGGCGAGGCTCCCGGTCAGCGGAGCCAGCTGACCGAGCGCGAGCGCTCCGTCGACGTTGCCGCGCGGCGCAACGCTGGCCTTCGTCGATGAGGTGGCGGTCTTCGCGGTGTCCGAGCTCCCGCTGCACGCGGCGGCCGGCACCACCAGGAGGGCGAGTGCGACTCCGGCGAAAGACCTCGAGAGTCGTTTGATGTGCATCCAGGGTAACGACGCGCGCGCCCCACGGAGACGCGCCCTCGCTCCGGTCCCGGTTTCATGGGCGGAGTTTCAAGAAGCGACCGGCACTTTGCCGAAGAAACACGAAGAGGTGGGCTGGACCGTCCGAGGAGAAGCCACGAACCCGACCCACGATTCTCGCCGGACGGTGTGGGGGCACGCGATGGCCGGCGTCCTGGTCGGCGTTCTCGTTGCCGCGACCGGGCTCGGCGCGAGCGCGGCGGGCGCGTGGCCCGGTGATCCCGACGGGACCTGGGGCAGCTGCGGGCTCAAGAGCGTCGACATCACCAAGGACCGCGCCAGCGCCGCAACGAGCATCCTGCTCGACGCCGACGGGAACTACGTCGTCGGTGGTTTCGTCGGCACCCGAGCCCTGGTCGCGAAGTTTCTTGCCGGGGGCGCGCTCGACGCCACCTTCGGCGCGGGAGGAACGACGACCCTCGGTCTGGGAAGTGTCGCGTCCTTCGCCGCGATCGCGCGTCAGACCGACGGCAAGACCGTGGCCGTCGGCGCGCGGACCTCGGATGGCTCGGTTGACTCGGTCATCGCCCGGGTGACGACCTCCGGCCAGCTCGACCCCGGATTTCACGCCACGGGCTCCCTCGTCTCCGACTACGGCGGTTCGGATCGCCTCACTGCGGTCCAGGTGCAGCTGAACGGAGCGATCGTCGTCGGCGGAACGTCCGGCTCGCAGGGAGTCGTGGCCCGCGTGAGCACGACGGGGGTTCCGGACCCGAGCTTCAACGGTGATGGCGAACGCACCAACCTGCCGATGACCGTCCAGGGGTTGGTGCTGCAGCCCGACGGCAAGATCGTGGTGGGCGGGCGCTCGTCGAGCGACGACTTCGCGCTGATGCGGCTCAACTCCGACGGGAGCACCGATTCGAGCTTCGGCGGCGCGGACGGGGTGCAAACGGATCTCGGTGGCTATGACGTCGCCACCGCGATCGCACTCGATGCCGACGGCAAGGTCATTGCCGTCGGCAGTGGGCACGGCGCGAGCGGGGCGGGCCACACGATCGTGCGGCGGTACAACGCGGACGGGACCCTCGATGCCGGCTTCCAGGTGATGGACCAGGCGTTCGGGCTCGACGACCAGCCGGTCGCGGCTGTGGTGCGATCGGACGGCAAGATCGTGGTGGCGGCGAATTCGAAGGTGCACAACGACAACGACGTGCTCCTCGTGCGGCTCAACAGTGACGGCACCAACGACGACACGTTCGGGATCGGCGGGGTGTCGTTGGCGGACGCAGGTTCGTACCCCGTCGTCGGCGACGTGGCGTTGCGCTCTGACGGCCGCGCCATCGTCGCCGGCAGCCTGCGGGTCAGCGGGCGCCAGCGACTCGCACTGCTCCGCTACCAGGGCGACACCGCGACCGCGGCGCGGCCCGCACAGGGCTTCGTGCTCGACGGGTCCGGGGGGCTGCACGGCTTCTCGGCCGGGTGTTCGAGCAAGCCTGCTGCAGCGGCCGGCAACGCGAAGTGGCCGTCGCGCGATGTCGCGCGAGGTGTCGCCTTGCTGCCGGGCGGACGTGGCTTCGTCGTCGACGGCTCGGGCGCGCTGCACGCGTTCCACTTCGGTGACGGGGTGGCAGCCACGGCGACGGGGAACACGCGCTGGCCGGGACAGGACATCGCACGCGGCATCGCGATCGTGCCGGAAGGCACCGGTGGCTACGTCGTGGATCGATCCGGTGGGCTGCACGCCTTCCGGATCGGCAGCGGAACGCGCCCGAAGATCCCTGCGAACCTCGTGAAGTGGCCGGGGCGCGACTACGCACGCGGCATCGCCCTGCTGCCGAACGGCGACGGTGGCTACGTGCTCGACGCCGACGGTGGTCTCCATCCCTTCGGTGGGGCGCCGGCGGCTCACGCGGGCGCACCGTCGTGGCCAGGTCAGAACCGTGCGCGCGGTGTGACGATCGCGCCGGACGGAAGTGGTGGGTGGGTGCTCGACTCGCTCGGCCGTCTGTACCCGTTCGGCATCGGTGCGAACCCGAAGCCGAAGCCCGCGGTCGGTGGACCGACGTGGCCCGGGCCGACCGCGCGCGGAGTGGCGGCACTTCCCTGAGGTCCCGCAGCGAGCCAGGGCTAGCGTGCCGGTCGTGACCGACGCGCACGAGCTTCCCGGCAATGTGCTCTACATCACGGTCGACCAGTGGCGAGGTGACTGCCTCGGTGTCGCCGGCCATCCGGTGGTCAAGACCCCGAACCTCGATGCGCTTGCCGCAGAGGGTGTCCTGTTCCGTCGTCACTACGCCCAGGCCGCGCCGTGCGGGCCGAGTCGGGCGTCACTGCA
>JADGON010000256.1 GCA_017882945.1 Acidimicrobiia bacterium
GCCCAGGCCGCCGGTCTCGACGCCGCGCTCGACGGGGCCGAGCTCGTCGTGACGGGCGAGGGCAAGCTCGACGTCACGAGCTTCGAAGGCAAGGTTGTCGGCGGGGTGCTCGAGTGGGCCGCGGATGCCGGAGTTCCCCACCGCGCCGTGATCGTCGGCCAGGCCACGGACGCGGCACGCGAGGAGGCGAGCGTGCTGGGTGACGTGCAGGTGCTTGCCCTCACCGACCGGGTCTGGCAAGCCGGTGAAGCATTTCAGCGTGCCGCGGTGCTCGTCGAGGAAGCCGCAGTCGAAGCCGGCCGCCGCGCCCTCGGACGCAACGACGCGAGGTAGCGCACGCCGGCGCGACCCCGGATCAGGCGGACAGCTCTCGCGAGTGCTTGCGGCGGTACGCGGGAATCGTCTCGATCGCCGGCCGCTCGCGCACCTCGACCGCGATCGCCTCGGGCTTGGAGTCGTCGGTGTAGCGGAGGAGCTCCGCGGGTCCGAGGCGGTCCGTCGCGATCCCGGCGCGACGCAGCGCGGTGACGAGGATCGCGGTCGCTTGCACACCGAGCTCGGCCAACGTCCGGTTGCGGTGCTCGCGCACACCGAGGTCGACCTGCGCGGTGGACGCGAGCCCGTACCGCTCGACGATGTCGACGAGGAGGGCGAGCTCCACGCCCCATCCTTCGACGAACGGAAGCGTCTCGAGCACCTCACGCCGCCCCGCGTACTCACCGGAGAGAGGTTGCACGAAGCGCGCGAGCTGCGGGAACAGCGTCGAGATCAGCGGGCGCGCCATGAGCTCGGTCACGCGACCGCCGCCTTGGGGCTGGTCGTGCAGCGGTCGCCGGTAGAAGCCCTTCACGAACGCGACCTCCGGCTGGGTGAGCAGTGGCCCGAGAAGGCCCGTCACGAAGTGGTCACCGAAGTTCCGGATGTCGGCGTCGAGCCAGCAGAGGATGTCGCCCTCCGCGGCGTCGAGTGACTTCCACATCGCGTTGCCCTTCCCCGAGCCCGGCCCGGTCTCGGGCAGCACATCCTCGGTCGCGACGACCCGTGCACCCTCCCAGGACGCGACGGCGGCCGTGGCATCGGTCGAGCCGTCGTCGAGGACAAGAACCTCGTCGACGAGTGCGACCTCTTCCATCAGCGTGCGCCGGACGGTGGCCACGATGTGGCCGACTGTCGCCTCCTCGTCCCGGGCGGGGAGGCACACGGACACGCTCAGCCCGAGCTCGGCCTTGATCTCGGCCAGCACGGCGGGCTGGAAGTCGTCGTGGCGCCAGGGCACCGGGAGAACGGGCACGGTTTCCGAGGTTAGGCGGGCGACCGGCCATTCCGGGACGGGAACGCCGGCCCTGAATGACTGGCCGGAGGCTCGAGCGGTGCGCGAGACTCTTCCCCGACAACGCGCTCATCCAGAGCGGCTGAGGGACGGGCCCTACGACGCCGCGGCAACCAGCGCCCCCACCAGGGGAGCCAGGTGCCAATGCCCGAACGATGAGAGAGCCCTGAGTGCGGGCACCGGACCTCCGGACTCCGCTCGAGGCGCTCGAAACCAATGCGAGCGCGTCGAGACCGAACGGGAGACCGTTCGCCAGGAGAAGGAGAGCAACATGCCGTACGTATTGGGCCTTCGGTGTCGTGAGTGTGCGCGCGAATACGAGATCGCACCGATCTTCACCTGCGAGTGGTGCTTCGGGCCGCTCGAGGTCGCCTATGACTACGAGGCGATCTCCGGAGCGATCTCGCGGGAGAAGATCGCGGCCGGTCCCGCGAGCATCTGGCGCTACTCGGACCTCCTCCCGGTCGAGCGCAATCCCGCGGTGGACCTCGGTGCCGGCTTCACCCCGCTGGTGCGGGCCGACCGGCTCGCGTCGGAGCTCGGCCTGGGCGAGGTGTGGATCAAGAACGACACGTTGAACCCCACGAACTCCTTCAAGGACCGCGTCACGTCCGTTGCGCTCTCCAAGGCGCTCGAGTTCGGGTTCAAGACCGCGGCGTGCGCGTCGACGGGCAACCTCGCGAACTCGGTCGCCGCGCACGCGGCGCACGCGGGCTTGCGCAGCTTCGTGTTCATCCCTGCGAACCTCGAGCAGGGCAAGATCATCACCACTGCTGTGTACGGCGGCAACGTCGTCGCGATCGACGGCAACTACGACGACGTCAATCGCCTGTGCGCCGAGCTCGCGGGCATGTACCCGTGGGCGTTCGTCAACGTCAACGTCCGCACGTTCTACGCGGAGGGCTCGAGGACGTTGGCGTTCGAGACCGCGGAGCAGCTCGGGTGGGAGACGCCCGATCACGTCGTCGTTCCGGTCGCGAGTGGTTCGCTGCTCACCAAGATCCGCAAGGGCTTCGGCGAGCTGCACACGGTCGGGCTGCTCGACGAAGAGCCCAAGGTGCGGGTGTCCGGCGCGCAGGCGCTGGGTTGCTCGCCGGTCGCGGCGGCGTGGCTCAACGACACCGAGAACATCAAGCCGGTCAAGCCCAGCACGATCGCCAAGTCACTCGCGATCGGCAATCCGGCCGACGGGTACTTCGCGCTCGATGCGGTGCGCCAGACCGGTGGAGGGTTCGCGGCGGTCACCGACGAAGAGATCGTCGACGGGATGCGCCTGCTCGCGCGGACCGAAGGGATCTTCGCCGAGACTGCGGGCGGTGTGACCATCGCGACGCTCAGGCGGCTCGCCGATCAGGGTGTCGTGCGGCCCGACGAGCGCGTCGTGGCCTACATCACGGGTCACGGCCTCAAGACCCTGGACGCGGTCGCAGACCAGGTTGGCCCGACGGCGACCATTCCGGCATCGCTCGATGCGTTCCACGCCGCATTCGACCCGTCCACCTTCGACCAGTAGGAGCGCGACCGTTATGGCAACCATCCGCATCCCCACGCAGCTGCGTGAGCTCTCGGGCGGCGCCTCGGAGCTGACGATCGAAGGCGGAACCGTCAAGGAGCTCCTCGCCGGCCTCGACGCCGCGCACCCCGGCTTCGCCGAGCGGCTCCACGACGAGTCCGGCGGCCTGCGCCGCTTCGTCAACGTCTTCGTGGCCGACGAGGACATCCGGTTCCTCGACGGCATCGACACTCCCGTCGCCCCCGGCGAGGTGGTGAGCATCGTCCCGGCGGTCGCCGGGGGCGCCTGACCCGGCCCGTTGGGTGCACGCGGGATCCGCGTTGGGTAAGGTATCCCTTACCTCACCTGACCAAGGGTTGGATCTCGTGTTCCCAACGTTCGTCATCGGCCTGCGCGAGTGCATGGAAGCGGCCTTGATCATCGGGATCATCGCCACGTTCCTGGGCCAGCAGGGCCGGAGCGACGCGTTGCGGGCGATGTGGCTCGGGGTGACCGTCGCCCTGGTGCTCTGCACCGGTGTCGCGGTCGGGCTGCGGATCGCCGAGGAGAACCTCCCGCAACGCCAGCAGGACGGCCTCGAGACGATCGTGGGTCTCCTGGCGGTCGCGATGGTGACCGGGATGATCTTCTGGATGCGCCGTCACGCCCGCGGGCTCAAAGGGGACCTCGAAGGCAAGGCGGCGGCTGCGCTGGCCGCGGGGTCGGTCGGGACGCTGGTGTTCATGGCCTTCCTCGCCGTGCTTCGTGAGGGACTCGAGACGGCCGTCTTCCTGCTTGCCGCGTTCCAGGCCGCCGGCGATCCTCTGGCTGCAGGTGGCGGTGCCGTGCTCGGCATCATCGTGGCGGCGGCGGTGGGCTACGGGATCTACCGCGGCGGGGTACGGCTGAACCTGGAGCGCTTCTTCCGCTTCACCGGATTCGTGCTCGTGCTGCTGGCCGCCGGGCTCCTGGCGACCGCGGCGCACACGGCACACGAAGCCGGCTGGCTCGAGATCGGCCAGACCCAGGTCTTCAGCCTGCGCTGGCTCGTGGCTCCCGGCTCCCTCCGCTCGGCACTGCTGACCGGCATGCTCGGGATCCAACCCGAGCCGGTCGTCGCCGAAGTGATCGTCTGGCTCGCCTACGCGGTACCCATGGGCTTGCTCGTCCTGTGGCCGTCGCGCCCCAAGCGCGCCCGCCAGCTGCGGACGTCGCCGGTGACGGTGGGTGTGGTTGCCGTCGTCGCGGTGGTGCTGGCCGGTTGCAGCTCGTCGGGATCCGACAACGGCGCAGCGGAGTCCAGCGGGGTCAAACAGCCCGTGCCGATCCAGCGGCGGCTCGCCGCCGACGACGCGCTGAACGAGTCCATCGAGCACACCTCGAGCGCGACCTTCGCGGTTCCTCCGGGCGCCAGCCGCCCGGGGTGGGTCGGCGAGACGCTCTTCTCCTGAACCGAGCTACGCGACCTCGGCGGTGACCCACATCAGCGTGGCGATCGGTGTGGGCACCTCGTGCTCGCCCGACGGGGTCTTGACGGTCACGCCGTTCGGCCCGCGTCCGACCACGGTGGCACGCAGACCCGGGATGAGGAGCGCTTCGGCCAGCAGGTTGAGCGCGTCGTCGTCGAGCTCGATCTTCTCGCTGATCCGGACGACCTCGACGGGCCCGTCCTTCGAGTCCACGAGCGTCGTGCGGGGCTTGGAGGCCTGCTCGCGCTTCGTGCCCGGGATCGGGTTGCCGTGGGGGCAGGTGGCGGGGTCGCCGAGCAGCAGGACGAGCTTCTCCTCGACCTCGGCGGAGATGGCGTGCTCCCAGCGGTCGGCCTCCCGGTGGACCTTCTCCCACTCGAGCCCGATGACGTCGACGAGGAGCCGCTCGGCGAGCCGGTGGCGCCGCACGACCGAGGTCGCGAGATCCCGGCCCTTCTTGGTGAGGCGGAGGCTGCGGTCCGCCATGAGCTCGGTGTAGCCCCCGCCGACGAGGCGGTTCACCTGCTCCGAGACCGCGGGCGCCGACACCTTCAGGCGCTCGACCAGCCGAGCCCGGATGGGGGTGATGCCCTCTTCCTCGAGCTCGAGGATCGTCTCGAGGTACTCCTCGGTGGCATCGTGCATCTCGGCCATGGAGCCTTGAGCGTACGCCGCCGCGGGCACGAAGCGCGGAGGTGGGAGCGGCCCGGGGAGGCGCGCGGGGTACCCCTCGTCGAACTTGCACTCGCCCTGCCAGAGTGCCAACATGGACTAGCACTCAGACAGACCGAGTGCTAATCCACTGCAGCTCCACGCAGCCACTCCGTCCCACCGATGACACCCCCAGGGGGTTCCCGTATGCCCAAGCAGATCGCCTACGCCGAGCAGGCCCGCCGGTCGCTCGAGGCCGGCATGAACAAGCTCGCCGACGCCGTCCGAGTGACCCTCGGACCGAAGGGCCGCAATGTGGTCCTCGAGAAGAAGTGGGGTGCGCCCACCATCACGAACGACGGCGTCTCCATCGCCAAGGAGATCGACCTCGAAGACCCGTACGAGAAGATCGGCGCCGAGCTCGTCAAAGAGGTCGCGAAGAAGACCGACGACGTAGCGGGTGACGGCACGACCACCGCCACCGTGCTCGCATGGGCCATGGTGCGCGAGGGGCTGCGCAACGTTGCCGCCGGTGCCAACCCGATGACCCTCAAGAAGGGCATCCAGGCGGCGGTCGTCACCGCGGTCGAGTCCATCAAGAAGGACTCGAAGAGCGTGAAGACCGACCCGGCGCAGATCGCCAACGTCGCCGCCATCTCGGCCGCGGACGAGGAGATCGGCCAGATGATCGCCGAGTCGCTCGAGAAGGTGGGCACCGATGGTGTCATCACCGTCGAGGAGAGCCAGACCTTCGGCATGGAGCTCGACCTCGTCGAGGGCATGCGCTTCGACAAGGGCTACATCTCCCCGTACTTCGTGACCGACCCGGAGC
>JADGON010000257.1 GCA_017882945.1 Acidimicrobiia bacterium
ACCGCGGCCATCGTCGGAGAGGAACGAGCCGTCCGGACCGCGGTTTCGGTGCTCGGACGCCCGGCTCTGGCCACTGCCCTGCCATTCCTCCAGCCGGCCGCGCTGACGAACAGCACGCGCGCGATCGCCGGCGAGCGCCACAGCGTGCTCGTCGAACGCCTCGAACGGCTGCGCGAGTCGGGCGCGGCGGCCGCCGGCATCGAGCCGCCGGAGCTCACGCGCCTGCACCGGATCAGCCTCCAGAGCGCAGCCATGGCGACCGGAGCACTCATCGCCATCGCGGTCCTGCTCTCCGACATGGGCGACCCCGGCGACGTCTGGGCCACCCTTCGCCACGCCGATTGGTCGTGGATCGCAATCGCGGCGGTGCTGTCGCTCGCGGCGAACGTCGCTTACGCGATCGGGCTCCAAGGCACGGTTCCCGTGCAGCTACCGCTCTGGCCCACGACCGAGGTCGAGCTCGGCATGTCCTTCTCGAATCTCGCCATCCCCGCGATCGGAGGTCAAGCGATGCAAGTGCGCTTCCTCCAGAAGGTGGGAGTGGACCTGACCTCTGCAGTTGCCGCCAGTGGGATCCTCAGCACCGCCGGCGCGCTCGTCGCGTCAGCCGGTCTCTTCGTCCTCGCGCTCGCGCTCGACCCAGCACGCGTTGACCTCTCGCTCATACCCACCGACGGGCTCCTCGCGCTCACCCTCGGCGCCGTGGTCTTCGTGGCACTCGCGACCGCGCTCGTCGCCGCCGTTCCACGTCTGCGCGAGACGGTGACACCCCACATCACCCGAGCCACCACGACGATGTGGAGCGCATTGCGCTCGCCCCGACATGTCGTGCTGCTCGTTGGTGGGAACGTCTTGGCCATCCTGCTCTCGACGTGGTGCCTGCAAGCCTGTGTGATCGCCTTCGGCGGTGACACATCGTTCTGGGGTTTGCTCGCCGCGAACATCGCGATCATGACGATCGCCTCGACGGTGCCGATCCCCGGCGGGAGCACCGCAGTTGGAACCGTCGGCCTCTCCGCCGCGCTCGTGTCGTTCGGGGTGAGCCGCGATGTCGCGGTCGCCGCGTCGCTCGCGAACCAGTTGGTCTTCTACTACCTCCCCGCGATCCCGGGTTGGTTCGCCACCCGACACCTAGCCCGCCACGACTACCTCTGACGCGGCGACGCGGTTGCATCCTCCGAGGGTGAAGGTGGCCCGAGTCTCGAGCCGGGAACATATACCCCCCTGGGTATGTTGCAACGGAAGGCGCCACCCCTCCCGCCCGATCCGACCGAGGAGCCATCGATGACCCAGCTCACTCATGCCGACGACACGACCTTCGACCTCGAAGTCCTCCAGGCGACCGTGCCCGTCGTCGTCGACTTCTGGGCGGAGTGGTGCGGACCGTGTCGGATGGTCGCCCCCGAGCTCGAGGCCCTCGCCGCCGAGCACGGCGACACCGTGAAGGTGGTGAAGGTCGACGTCGACTCCGCGCCCGCTGTCGCGCGGCGCTACGCCATCTCGGGGATCCCCACGATCGCGCTCTTTCGCGATGGTCAGCCGGCGGCCTTCTCGGTCGGAGCCAAGCCTCGGCACATGATCGAGGCCGACCTCGGGCTCACCCCCGCCGGCCGCTGAGCCCGGTGCCTCACATGCGCAGCATCCAGACGACACTCGATGCACCAATCGGCGAAGCCGAAACCGACGTGCGCGCCGCGCTCGCCGAACAAGGCTTCGGTGTGCTCACCGAGATCGACGTCGCCGCGACCCTCCACGCCAAGCTCGGCGTGGAGCGTCCGCCCTTGAAGATCCTCGGTGCATGCAACCCGCAGTTCGCGCACCAAGCACTGCAGATCGACCCCTCGGTCGCGCTCCTCCTCCCATGCAACGTCGTGCTCGAGACCACCGCGACCGGCACCCGCATCTCGGTGGTCGACCCCCGCGAGCTGATGACCGGCCCCGCATTCGCGTCGCTCGCCTCACAAGCCGCCGACCAGCTCACCGCGGCGCTCGCGGCACTCGGCAGCGCCGTCTCCGAAAGCGTCGCCTGAGGCAGGGCTCCGCCGGCCGTCTGCGGCCGGTCAGGTGCCGACGAGACCGTCCATCCGCACCCATCCGCGCTCGCCGCAGTAGGCGAGGTTCGCCAGCCCGGCCCGAGTGAACGCCGCCGCTTCGAGCGCGCGAGCGTCGGTGAGTGCCTGCTCCCAGGTGGCTTGATCCGGTGCGTAGTGGCGGCCGATCTGTTCGCAGTAGCGCACGTGGCCCCGCTCGTCACGGGCCACACTCATGTACACGTCGGCGGTTTCGGGATCGACGCGGCGAAACGCGTCGGCGATGAGGGGGAACTGCTCCACGCCTCGCTCTTCGATGGCGCGCAACAGCGCGTACGTCATCATCACATCATTGGCGCCGCGCACACCCTGGCGACCGCCTCCGACGGCATCCGCGATCTGGCGGATGATCTTCAACTCGTCGGGCACCGGCACCTTCTCGAGCCCGAGGCGGGAGAGACAGGCCCGGAAGAGCTGCGCGTGTCGGACCTCGTCCTCACGGTGACGCTCGACGAGCTGCCGCAGCTGCGGGTCGTCGACGACCTCGGCGAGCTGCTCGAAGATGCCACCCTCGTCGCCCTCCTCCGCATCGACCGAGACGCTCAACATGTGCTGTCGGCCATCGGAGGTGGCGACGAGCTGTTGGAGAAACGCGTTTCGGATGTCCGGTTCGGATGTCGATTCCATCGTTCCCTCCTGGGGGGTCAGTGGGACGCGTCGTTGCCGCTCGGCGATCAACGACGTTCAAGGCCCTTCAACACCAGGCGCAACGCGGCAGCCTGTTGCCGACGGACCTGCTTCACCGGAAGCTCGGTGCGGTGGCGCAGCAGCGCGCCGGCAAGCTGCATCTCGCGCAGGATGCGCGCCGTCGCGCGGACGTCGAGATCCGCGGCAAAGACGCCCTGGTGGATCCCGAGCTCGAGCACCTCGACGATGTGGCGCAGCGCGGTGCTCCGAAGCTCCTCGAAGCGGGACCGGAAGGCGGGGAACTCGCCGTCGACCATGCCGCTGAGCAGGTCTGCGACGAGTGGGTGCTGCTCGACGAAGGCTGCGTCTCGACGGCCGAGGTCGGCGAGGAGCTCGTCCGCCGGGCGCTCAGGATCGATGAACGTCGCCAGCTCATCCGTCCACGCACGCAGCTCGTGCTCGATGGCCCGCAGGAAGAGGTCCTGCTTGTTCTCGCAGTAGAGATACACCGTGCCCTTGGCGACTCGCGCGTCGGATGCGACGTCGTCCATCGATGTCTTCTTGAATCCGTAGCGGGTGAAGCACCGGCCGGCTGACTCGAGCACCGTGTCTTGCGTCCTCTGACTCACTGACTCATTATATCTATCTGGTCAGTTCGGTCAATGGGCCGCCATGCGGGAGCGAAGGTCCCGAGTTTGGCCGCGCGCGCAACCTGCTGGCCGGCAAGGTCGCGGGCATCGGACTGCTCGGCCTGGCGCAGATCGTCCTGACCGCCCTGGTCGCACTCGCCGCCGTCAGCCTGGTCGATTCCGTCGACGTTCCGGCCGCCCGAGCCTCGGTGATCGCCTGGGTCGTCGTGTGGTTCGTGCTCGGTTACGCCCTCTACGCGATGGTGTACGGCGCACTCGGCTCGCTCGCGTCGCGAACCGAGGACGCGCAGAGCGTCGCCGGGCCCGTGACCGTCGTCCTGATCGCCGCCTACTGCGCGGCACACCGGCACCCACGGCGGCACTCACCGACTCGCGTCCCACCCGGACGTGGCAGCAGACGGTCGTGCGCGCCACTTCGCTCCGTCGCCACCGGCCGGCGCGTCACGAATTGCAGCGCCCATCGACCTCGACCGAAGAAGGGACAACCCCCAATGGATGACCGTGTCGTACATTTCGAGATCACTGCTGATGACCCCGAGCGAGCCGCGGAGTTCTCCCGGCGCACCTTGGGTTGGAAGATCACCAATTGGCGTGGCGCGGTCGACTACTGGCTCGTGAACTCGGGGGACGGCCCCGGCATCGAGGGCGCGATCATGAATCGCGCTCACGACCAGGCGGTCATCAACACCCGTTCAAGTGGAGGGCACCCTCGAGGATGCCATCGAGCGCGTCGTCGAGGCCGGCGGAGGCCAGGTCGGCGCCATTGACCCGATCCCCGGCGTCGGCCGGTTCACGTACGCCATCGACACCGAGGGCAACGTGTTCGGGATCATGGAGCCCCAGCGCGACCGCAGCTAGGGCATGAGATGAGCGGCGTGGGTCTTCCGTTGCAAGGCACCTAGTCGGCCGTCCACGGCAGAACACGCTGCTTGTCAAGGGGTCACCGAGTCGGGTCGCGCGGGGCGGGGAGCGGCCCCGGGTGGCTCCATCGGGACGCGAGGCGTTGCACGCGCCGGCGCTGCCGCCATGCGTGGGTGCGTTCCGGCCGAGCCGGGCCGGGAACTCGTTCGAAGAAGTGCCGCTTCGCGATCTCGACGAACGTCAGGTACAGCACGACCATCATGGTCAGCGCCAGGAAGAACAGGGCCGGCAGCGCCTGGAAGCCGAGGTCGGCCGCGAGCGGCGAGTAGGGCAGGTACGCGCCGATCGCGACGACGACGAGCACGGCGGCCACCATCGTGGTGCTGGGTCGGCTGCGCCAGAACGGCACCCGACGGGTGCGGATCACGAACACGACGAGGGTCTGGGTGGCGAGCGACTCGACGAACCACCCGGAGCGGAACAGGCTCGGGCCGGCGTCGAACACGTAGAGCATCAGCGCGAACGTCGCGAAATCGAACAGCGAGCTGATCGGCCCGAAGAACAGCATGAACCGGCGGATGAAGCGGATGTCCCAGTGCGACGGGCGGGTGAGCATCTCGGGGTCCACCCGGTCGGTCGGGATGCTCATCTGGCTCGAGTCGTACAGCAGGTTGTTCAACAGGATCTGCGAGGGGAGCATCGGCAGGAACGACAAGAAGGTGGAGGCGACCGCCGCGCTGAACATGTTCCCGAAGTTCGACGACGTGCCCATCAGCACGTACTTGATCGTGTTCGCGAACGTTCTGCGCCCTTCGGCGACGCCTTCGGCGAGCACGTCGAGATCCTTCTCGAGCAGGACGATGTCGGCCGCGTCCTTGGCGACGTCGGCACCGGATTCGACGGAGATGCCCACGTCGGCCGCGTGGAGCGCCACGGCGTCGTTCACTCCGTCGCCGAGGAACGCCACGTCGCGCCCGGCGCTGCGGTGCATGCGGATGAGTCGGGCCTTCTGCTCGGGACTGACCCGGGCGAAGATCGTCGTCTCGGCGACGCGGGCCCGCAGCGCATCATCGTCGAGCGCTTCGACCTCGATACCGGTGAGGGTCCCGACGACCTCGAGGCCGAGGTCTCGACACACCTTCTCGGCCACCGCGGCGTTGTCGCCGGTGACGACCTTGACCGTGATGCCGAGATCCGCGAGCCGTTGCAGCGATGCGGCTGCGTCTGCCTTGGGCCGGTCGAGGAAGACGAGGTAGCCGGCGAGCGTGAGAGCGCGCTCGTCGGCGGGTGTGACCGTGGTCGCCCCCGGAGCCGGGCGCGTCGCGACGGCGACGACGCGGCTCCCGGCGCCGAACTCGACCTCGAGGGTCCGTCGCGCGGCGTCGGACACGTCGACACAACACGCGAGGACACTCTCGGGCGCGCCCTTCGTCACGAGGATCCTTCCCCGGTTTGGATCCTCGAGCAGCACAGAGGTCATGCGACGGTCGTGGTCGAACGGGGCGGTCGCGAGGCGCCGAGGAAGGTTCGGCGCGATCGCGTTGGAGTCCGGCGCCTCCCAGAGCGCGACGTCGAGCGGGTTGCCGCCGACGACCGCCCCGTCCTCCACGGTCGCCTCGTTGCAGGCGAGCCCGAATGCCAGTACCGCAGCGGCGGCATTCCCACTGGCGTCGATCGCGCGTTCGAAGGTGATGCGCCCCTCGGTCAGCGTGCCCGTCTTGTCGGTGAGGAGCACCTCGATGTCACCGAGGTCCTCGATGCACACCAACCGCTTGACGAGCACCTTCTTGCGGGCGAGTCGCCGAGATCCGGTCGCGAGACTCGTGGTCACGACCGCGGGGAGCAGCTGCGGGGTGATGCCCACCGCGATCGCCAACGAGAAGAGAAGCGATTCGAGCAAGGGGCGCTGCAACAAGACGTTGATCACGAAGATCGACGTGGTGAGGACACCGGCGACCCGCACCAGGAGGACCGAGAAGTGACGGAGGCCGGCCTGGAATTCGGTCTCCTCCTGGCGCTCGCCGAGGCCGAGTGCGATGCGGCCGAACTCGGTCCGTCCACCCGTCGCCACCACGACGCCCTGACCGGCACCCGAACGCACGATGGTCCCCATGAAGGCACACGCGCTCGTCTCGGCCAGCTCCGAGCCCGCACCAACGGCACCCGGCGACTTCTCTGCGGGGAGCGACTCGCCAGTGAGGACCGATTCGTCACACTCCAGGCCGTCGGCGCTGAGCACCCGCACATCGGCCGGCACGACCGCTCCCATCGTGAGGCGCACCAGGTCACCCGGGACCAGCTCGGTGACCTCCACCGTCTTGGAACGACCGTCGCGACGTACCACGACGTCGTGACGGATCTGGGTGTGGAGCGCTTCCGCGGCGAGCTCGGCCCGATACTCGTTCACGAACCCGAGGCCGACCGATGCCACGAGGATCACACTGATGATCACCGCATCCGAACGGTCACCCACGAAGAACGACAGCGCCGCGGTGACGACCAACAGCAAGAGGAGCGCGCTGTGCAACTGGCGGCCCAACACGCTCCACCAGCGCGCGTGATGCGTCCGCACCGCATTCGGACCAACCTCCGCACGACGCGAAGTGACTTCCCCCTCA
>JADGON010000258.1 GCA_017882945.1 Acidimicrobiia bacterium
CGGTGTGAGCCGGGGACGACCGCGAGCTGCCCCGAGGTCTCGTCCGCCCCGGTGACCGAGATGCCGACGGTCAGGCCGCAACAGCGGTACGAGTGCATCCCGAGCGCGCAGTCCTTGTGCCACATCAGGTCCGAGATGCCCTTCACCACGCCGATCGGCTTCTCGAGCGCCTCGCCCCCGGTCCGTGCCTCGTAGTCGTCGCCGGTCAACCGACCGATCCGTTGGAAGCGCTCGTCGCCCAGGAGCGCCGTGAACGTCGGGCTGTGCTCTTCGAAGCGCTGGAGTCTCACGCAGCGTTGCGTCCCGTCCGCGGTCTCGGCCCACCACGACCGACCGTCGTCCGGGCAATAGTGCTCGAACGCGGCGTCCATCTCCCGATTGATCGCGTCCATCTCCGACGGTTCGAACCAGCCGGAGAGATGCAGGCAGCCGGCTTCGGAGAGGTAGTACGCGATCTCGTCGTCGGCGTCGTCGGGGGTGAAGGAGCGATCGAGGGCGAGCGGTGCACCGTCCGCGTCCCGGAAGTCGACCGACGCGGCGGTGTGCGCCGGGAGCGCGTCGATCAGCGACCGGAGCACGACCCACCAGTCGAGGAAGTTGCCGTGGTCGCCGCGTTGGACGTGCCGGCTCGCAGATGCGACCAGCGTCATGGGGGTGATCAGATCGTTCACGAGCTTCGCGACGTCATCGTCATGGAGGAACACCCGGCCGCTGTCACTGTCGCCGTCGCCGCGCCGCACGACGACCGAGTCGCCTTCGATGCCCAGCGTCCACTCGCCTGCCGGGCACGCGATGGTGAACGGCTTCACCCCCAGCTCGCGGGCTCCGGGCACGGCCAGCTCGGAACGCTCGGCGGCCAGCTCCGGGAGCTCGTGGTCGAAGAACTCCCCGACGTCGATCTCGCGGACCGCATCGGCGGTTCGTGTGCGGAGATCCAGGGTGGGCATGTGCGACTCCTCACGTACGGGAGACATTCTGCCCTGATCGGCGCGCGCCTGCGGGCGAGCGGTCGCCCCGGCACAATCGGACATTTTCCCCTATGATCCGCGGGCCTCTTCACGGAAGATGGGCGGATTCGATCAGTGCTCGGACGGCAGTTGGACAGGGACGTCGTCAGCCCGGCGCCTCGCGCCGTGTGGGACTCGACGCGCCTCGACGACCCGGAGGCGCTGCCCACCCAAGGTCCCGAGTGGACCGATGCGCTGTGCGCAACCGGCCGATGGTCGGATGCGAGCCGGCTCTACCGCACCCGCGACGGTCGCGCGCTGGTGCTGCCCATGGTGCGGCGACGCTTCGCGGGTCCGATGCGGGTCGAGGCGTCGATGCCGACGCACTGGGGCTTCGGAGGTCTGCTGGCGGACGGGGGAGTGACGGGCGCGGACGTTCGGCTCGTGCTCGACGACCTGGCCGCGCGCGGCATCGTGCGCCAGAGCATCCGACCGAACCCGCGCCACGGCCGTCTGTACGCGGAGCATGCACCGCCTCGCTCGATCTCGATTCCCCGGCACGCCCACGTCCTGGACCTCGCCGGTGGTGTCGACGTGGTGTGGAAGGGGTTCGCGGACAGCCGCCGGCGCGCGATCCGCAAGGCCGAGCGCGCGGGCATCGAAGTGGAATTCGACGCCACGGGTCGTCTGCTGCCCGAGTTCTTCGAGCTGTACGCGAGCTCCGAAGCGCGCTGGGCCGAGCAGCAGCACGAACCCTCGTGGCTGGCGAGCCTCCGCACCCGCTTCCGCGACACCATCGCCAAGTGGCAGCTGATCGCACGGCACCTCGACGGCGGCTGCCGACAATGGGTCGCCCGCCACGACGGCCGCCCGGTCGCTTCGATCATCGTGTTGTTCGGCGTCAACGCGCACTACACGCGCGGCGCGATGGACAAGGAGCGCGCCGGGCCACTCCGCGCGAACGATCTCCTCATGTGGCAGGCCATCCAGGCCGCGTGTGCGATTGATGCCGCGTCGTTCCACCTCGGGGAGTCAGGGGGCTCCGCGTCGCTCGCCCAGTACAAGGAGCGCTTCGGCGCCCGTGCATTTGCCTATCCCGAGCTGCGACTGGAACGCGTGCCGATCACCCGCGCGGATCGCGTCGCTCGGACGGCGGTGAAGCGCGTGATCGGCTTCCGGGAGCCATGAGCGTGCAGAGCGGCGCGGCGCCCGTGGCGCCGCCCGGGATCCCGAGATGGATCGTCGCCCGGCTGCCGGCCCGGG
This sequence comes from Acidimicrobiia bacterium, assembly GCA_017882945.1. Taxonomy (GTDB): domain Bacteria; phylum Actinomycetota; class Acidimicrobiia; order IMCC26256; family JAENVU01; genus Chersky-806. The sequence goes on from JADGON010000258.1 coordinate 2,211, forward strand.
TCACCGAGCATCTCCGCTCGCCGCTGTACCGGAACGGCTATGCGCTCGTGGTCGCGACCGGCGCGACGTCGTTGCTCGGCTTCCTCTACTGGATCCTGGCGGCGCGCCGGTACAGCCAGGCGGACGTCGGTCGGAACACCGCGCTGATCGCCTCGATGACGTTCCTCGCGAACCTGGCCCACCTCAACCTGACGAACGGGCTGAACCGGTTCGTCCCGACCTCGGGCCGGAGCACCGGACGCCTGATCGCGTTGGCCTACGTCGTCGCCGGCACGCTGTCGGTCGTCGCGGCACTCATCTACATCGGTGGTGTCGAGATCTGGTCGCCGGAGCTCACCAGCCTCGTGCGCGACAACCCACTCGCGATCGGCGCGTTCATCGCGGCCACCGTGCTCTGGGTCGTGTTCCAGCTCCAGGACTCCGTGCTCACCGGGCTCGGGCGCGCGGACTGGGTGCTGGTCGAGAACGTGATCTTCGGGGTCGTCAAGATCGTGCTGCTCGTCGCCCTCGCGGTCGCGCTCCCGAAAGAGGGGATCTTCGCGTCGTGGACGCTGCCACTGATCCTGTTCGTGGTCCCGATCAACGTGCTCGTGTTCCGGCGCCTCGTCCCGCGTCACGTCGCCGCTCGCGACGCAGTGGTCGAGCCCGTCCACGCCCGTGACCTCGGGCGCTACATCACCGCGGACTACTTCGCGTCCTTGCTCTGGACCGCGACCACCAGCCTGTTGCCGGTCATCGTCCTCGCGGTCGCCGGTGCGAAGCAGAGCGCATCGTTCTACCTGTCGTGGACGATCGCCTACACGCTGTACCTGCTGAGCCGGAACCTCGGCATGTCGCTGGTGACCGAAGGCGCTCGGGCTCCGCAGCGGCTCTACGAGTTCGCGCTGCGCACCCTGGCCCAGAGCGGGAAGATCGTCGTGCCGCTCGCCGTCGCCGTGGCGCTGCTCTCCCCGCTGATCCTGCGGCTCTTCGGGCCCGAGTACGTGAGAAGCGCGTCCGTGTTGTTGCCGCTGCTCGTCCTCTCCGCAATCCCCAACGTTGTCATCGCGACGTTTCTCAGTGCGGCACGAGTGCAGCGCCGGATGCGCGCGGTGGTCGTCGTCACCGCGGCGATGGCGATCAGCGTGATGGGCCTCTCGGTGGTGTTGCTCGACCGCTACGGGCTCACGGGCGTGGGTGTGGCGTGGCTCGCGGCGCAGTCGGTGATCGCGCTCGGTCTGCTGCTGACCGAGCTTCGAGCCGTGTGGCTGCCCCGCGTCCCCTTGCACCGGTTGCCGCGCCCGTCGCTCGCGCGCAACCACGCGCATGCCGCGGCGATCCCGGCGCTGGCCGCGGCATCGGACTGGCAGTCGGCGGGCGAGGTGCGAGCCGACCCCGACCTCGGCGTGGTGGTCGTCCGCCGTCGAGGCGGCGACGAGCTCGCGGTGCTGCGCTTCGCGCGGACCGAGCTCGGCGCCCGCAGCTTGCGCCATCACCACTCCGCGCTGTCGCAGCTCGATGCCGGTGGCGCGCTGGGCGACTGGCGGAGGCTCGCCCCTGCGGTCCTCGAGTCGGGTGATGCGAACCGGCAGCCATGGATCGTCGAGACGCACATCGAAGGTCGTGATGCACGCCTGGTCGCGCGGCACCGTGGCTCCGAGCTGATCTCGGCGCGCGCGACCGAGGCGATCCGGCGGATCCATGCGGCGACCGCCAGGGAGACGCCGGTGGACGAAGCCGTGCTCGGTGCCTGGGTCGACGAGCCCGTCGCCGAGCTCCGCGCTACCGCGGGAACGCCGTTGCGCGCGGGCGCGGACCATGCCGCCCTCGACCGCGTACAGGCGCAGCTGCGCGAGGAGCTCTCCGGGCGGGTGCTCACGACGTGCTTCGTGCACGGCGACTACTGGCTCGGCAACGTGCTCACCTCGGAGGACGGCACCGTCACCGGGATCGTGGACTGGGAGCGCGCGGGGGCTCCGGGGCTCGCGCTCGTGGACGTGATGACGCTGGTCCTGACCGGGCGGGTCGAGCGGCGCCGGCGCGAGTTCGGACCGGTCGTGCGGGATCTCCTGCGCGGCGAGGCGTTCGATCCGGGTGAGCGGGCGTTGCTGGCCGCCGGGCCGGGCGCGGGCGAGCTGCCGGAGCGCACCGCGCTTCTCCTCGCGTGGCTCCACCACGCCTCCTCCAACCTGCAGAAGCGCAACCACTACCGGGCCAGCACGGTCTGGGTCACGACCAACGTCCACTACGTCCTGGAGAAGATGTGAGGCCCCGGTGAAGATGTGAGGCCCGAGTTTCGGTCCCGGATCCCGGGGGTATAGGAGGGTTCCATGTCGCCCTCCGAGCACTCCCTCGCCGTCAAGGTCCGCCCACCGGCTCAGCCCGAGGCCCGTCCCTGGACCCGCCACGCCGCCTGCATCGGGAAGACCTCGCTCTTCTTCGCCGCGCCCTGCGAACGCCCCGAGACCCGCGTGGTGCGCGAGCTCCGGGCATCCCTCGTCTGTGCCTCGTGTCCCGTCGCGGCGCCGTGTCGTGCATGGGCGCGCGAGCATCGCGAGTACGGGTTCTGGGGCGGGGAGTCAGAGGAGATGCGCGCGGCCGCCGGGTTCCAGGCCCGGTTGCCGCGAGTCGCCCGCCGGCCCCGCCGCGTCAACCCGCACCGGGTGGCCTGAGCCGACCCCTGGGAGCACCGCGGTTCAGGCGGCCTTCACGTCCTTGAGCTGCACGACGAACCAGAGCGTCTCGTCCGGCGCGATCGCAGGCGGCGAGCCCTTGGAGCCGTAGGCCTGGGCCGGGGGGATGCCCAGCAGCCTCGTACCGCCGACCTTCATCCCCGGAATGCCGGCTTGCCAGCCCGGGATGACACCCGCCAGGGGGAAGGTCGCGGGTTGGCTGCCGTACGACGCGTCGAAGACCTTGCCGGTCGAGCAGGACACCCCGATGTAGTCGACGGTGATCGTCGAGCTCGAGGCCGCGGTCGCGCCGGTCCCCACGACGATGTCCTTGCTGACGAGCGCGGTCGGCGCGGGGCCGACGGGGACGGGGACCGCGGGTGCCCCGGCAGGCAGCGCGCCCTGGACCGCGACACACGGCTTCCCGGCGGCCGACGCCATGGCGGGCCCCGCAGCCGTGCTCGTCGCGGCCGTCGCGGGTGTGGTCGAGGAGCTTCCCCCGGCCGATACGCCCGTCGAGCTGCTGTCGTTGTTGTTGAGGAGGAGCGCGCCGAGCGATCCGAGCGCGAGCACCACGACGATCGCCACCACGGCGATGCGCACCCACGGCTTGGTCTGGGACTGACCGAGCTTGGGGGGTGGCTTGCGGTTGGACTTCTGCGATGGGCTCACGGGGCGAAAGGTAGCGGGACTCGGCTCCTCATCGGTGGCACCCGTCCGCGGCGGAGGGCCGGGACGCCCCGGCGACTCGAGGAGATCGGTAAGGCTGACGGGCTTTTCCCGGGTTCGGGAGCAGACCTCCGACATCGCCGGCGAGGTCGTCGGTGGGGAAACTTCGACATCGCCACCGCCATGACGATCACCACCCGGACCCGAGACCCTCGTCCCTCGAGGCCCGGGCCCGGGTGGTGACTGCCGACGAGCTCCGGGCTCAGCTGATGCCGAGGCGGGTGCCGAGGGCCTGGTAGTCCGCCGGGGGCAGGATCGAGCCCGCCAGAGCCCAGACGCCGGTGAACACCTCGGGCGGTGCCCCGGCCTGCATGTCGGCGAGCATCTCGACCCGGTCCTCGATGTTCATCGCGGGGAGCATCACGCTCAGCGCCCATGCGGACTGGTCCGGAGACAGGCTCGCCACGATGGCGTGGTCGATGGCCAGGACCTCGTCGACACCCATGACGTTGGCGAGCGCCGGCATCACCTGGCGCTCTTCGAAGTCCTGGTGCTCGAGGTAGGCGCTCGTGAAGGATGCGAGCTCCCGGTAGACGTGGTGCACCCGGCCCCGCTGCTCGGCCGACCGAGCGGTTGCAGCCCGCTCGACCTGGGCCTGGATCTGCGCAATCCGGGCTTCGAGCCGAGCGTGGTCGCTCGCGATCACCTCGGCGAAGAACGGTGCGTGCAGCTCGATGCTGGGCTGCAGGTAGTCGTCCTCGTGGTTGGCGTGCTCGACCAGCAGCTCGAAGAGCTTGGCCGAGGTCTCGGCCAGACCCTCCCGGGCGCAGCGCTCGCCCGGATCGATGGTGCCGGCCAGGGCGGTGACCCGGAAGAGCTCGCCGCGGATCCCCTTGTGGATGTCCTTGTAGATGTCGAACGGCACGAGCTCGAACTCGGACTCGGCCGGGTTGGCGCTGGAGCTGGTGACGGTGTCGACGGTTGCGGTCACTGTGGCCTCCTGGGTTTCGGGCGACCCCGGCGGGGCCGTGCTGCTTGCGTGGGACCATCCTGAAGCCCCTCCGGACCGCCCGCTCCTGAAGGACGCGTGAGCAAACGCTAAGAATTCCCTACTCGCAAGAATTCTGGCCTGGGAGTGGAAGTGATCGATCCGGACGTGGCGGCACTCCTCGAATCGGGGGCGGTCACGTTCATCGGCACCGTGGACGGCCACGGCAATCCGGCTGCCGCGCACGCGTTCGGCATCAAGGTGCTCGACGGCGGCCTGCGCATGCGCGTCACACTCAACGCCGAAGAGACCGCCGTGCTCGAGAACCTCGGCGAGACGGGAGTGGCTGCGATCGGCGCGACGGATGTCCCGACGTTGCGATCGGTGCAGGTGAAGGGACGGGCCGCACCCGTCGAGCCGCTCACAGTCGACGACCGCCTCCGCTTCGATCGGTACCGCGCCGAGCTCTTCCAGGCGATCAATGAGGTCGACGGCACACCGTTCGAGCTGCTCGGCCGGCTCGTTCCTCGCGAGCTGCTGGCCGTGGTCGTGACCGCCGAGGAGATCTACGACCAGACCCCCGGCCCCCAGGCGGGCGCC
>JADGON010000259.1 GCA_017882945.1 Acidimicrobiia bacterium
AGGAAGTAGCCGGACTCCGTCTCGACCGCGATCACCCGCCGCTCGGTCCCGACGCCCGGATCCACGACCGCCAGCACGATCCCGTCCGGCAGGTACTGGACGGCCCGCACGAGCGCGAGCGCGCCGGCGCGGACGTCGTGCGCGGCGATGTCGTGCGTGATGTCGACGATGGTCAGCTCGGGGGCGAGGCCGAGCATGACGGCCTTGCAGACGCCCGCGAACTCGTCGTTGGTTCCGTAATCGGAGAGGAAGGAGACGAATCTCGGGGGCGTTTCGAGCGGCACGGGACTGAGGTTACGTCGGTGTCTGGTTGGTGCTCTCAGCGGGAGAGGGTCCCGGCGGCTCCGAGCACGGCACACGTCCGTTCGCTCGGACAGCTGCTCGTTCCTCGCAGAACTCGCTCGGCGGATGGTGCCTCGTTCGGACCGCCTGTCCGGAGTTGCGGAGCAGCGTGACGCAAGTCGCGAGGAGGTCCCAGTGTGGTCATGGGGTCTCTCTCGAGATTGAGAGAGAGGAGTGGAGCCCGGCCGGAGTGACCGGAGTTACTGGGTGTAGGACTGGCCGAGGTAGGCGTCGACGTCGACGTCGCGCACGCGGAAGGACCGGCCGACTCGAACGGCGGGGAGATCGCCTGCCTTGATCAGCCGGTAGACCGTCATGGTCGACACCCGCATCAGCTCGGCGACTTCCTGCACCGTCAAAAAGCGCGATGTCGAGAACGACTGCGCCACGCGGCCGTACCCCTTCCTCCGTCCGAGTTCGGAAGGGTATGCGCATGAGACCCACGCTGTCGAGTGTGGTTCCTGTGGCTCAGGGGGCGTCGGGGGAGATTGGGACGGCGAGGAGCGGTTCGAGGGCCCGGTACGCGGACGCCGGCCGCCGCTCGTGCACGGGCACCACGGTCACCGGCAGGCCCCGGCACGCCGCGAGCCCGAGCGCGATCGCGTCGAGATCCGCAAGCGCGACCACTTCGATCCCGGCTCGTAGCGCGCCGCCCGCGTATCCCCGGTCCGCGATCACGAGGTCCGGATACGGAACCGTGAACAACAGCTCGTCGATGGCTTCGATGCCCGGATCGGCGAGGAGCGTGGCGCCATCGGTGAGCACCGCGACGCCGCCGATCCACCAGAGGCGCACGGACGCCCGGCCGGCCGCCTGGATGGGTCCGGCCTCGCCGGAGTCGAGCAGGTGACCGCCCGCGGACTGGCCGAGCCGCGCGAAGACCTGATGCAGCGCCAGCAGGGAGGCGGGCCGGCTCGTCGCGACGAGGATCCGGCCCCCGCGGCGGGCGACGTCGAGCACCCGCTCCCGAGCCGAGACCAGCCCTGCCAGCAGCAGGTCCGGGTCGATGCCGACGACCGGCTCCGCGTCGCTCCAACCCCAGACCTTGGATGCGGCCGCGCGCAGCTCGGGGACCTGGGCCCCGGCGAACCGGTCGAGGCCGAGCAGCGCCACGGGATCGCCACCGACGACGCGGCGCATCACCGAGGTCAGCTCGGTGCGGCCCAAGCGGTCGTGGCGCCCGGCGACCCGTGCCTTCACGATCCGCGACCGAGCACTCGGTTGGCGCGGCTCCCGCCGAACCTGACGCACCGGCGTCGGCTCCAATCGCGGGGGCCGGCGCGTCGCGCGCTTGCTCACTTGGTCTGTCCGAGCTCTCGCGACCGCTCCGTCGCCGCCGTCACCGCGTCGAGGATCGCGCCGCGCATGGAACCCTGCTCCAGCGCGCGGAGCCCGGCGGCCGTCGTCCCGCCGGGTGAGGTCACGGCCGCGCGCAGGGCCTCGGGTCCCTCGTCACTGTCGACGAGCAGGGCCCCCGCACCGAAGATCGTCTGGTGCACGAGGGTGTGCGCGATGTCGCGAGGGAGCCCGTTGAGAACGCCACCCTCCACGAGTGCCTCGGCCAGCAGGAACACGTAGGCCGGACCGGAGCCGGACAACCCCGTGACCGCGTCGAGCATCTTCTCGGGCACGCGCACCACGATGCCGACCGCCCCCAGCAGGCGCTCGGCGCGTTCGAGGTCCGCCTCCCCGGCGTGGGTCCCGGCGGCGATCGCCGACGCGCCCCGGCGGACCAGCGCCGGCGTGTTCGGCATCGCCCGGATCACCGGCCGTCCGGGCGCGGCCGCTTCGAGCTCGGCGATCGTGACGCCGGCCGCGATCGAGAGCACCAACGTGTGCTCTCCGAGGGAGGGGGCTGCGGCTTCGAGCGCCGCCGACACGTGTTGTGGCTTCAAGGCGATGATCACGACATCGGCATCGGGCACCGCCCACGCCGGGCTCGGCACGACCCGGACGTCCGGGTAGTCCGCCTCGATGACGTGACGCCGGTCGGGATCGATCTCGGCGACGCAGATCGCGTCGCGCTCGAAGCCGGCATCGAGCAGCCCGGCGACGAGGGCTTCGCCCATACGTCCACCACCGAGCAACGCAATGCGAATCACGCTGCGAGGGTACCGGCGCGCGTTGCTCGCAACTCGGTATTCGCAAGGAAGACGGGTGGGCCCGAGGAACGCTTGGTCACTTCGCACTTCCCCGAACGAAGCGGCCGCCAGCACCTCGGGCCACACCCTGCCGGCACCCGTCGGTGCCGACCGGCGTCACCGTATCGACCTCCGAGCCGCGATGCAAACGGACGCAACGCAAGGATTCACGATGGAAACGAACGCTATGAGAGTGCCGGCTCCTCGCCCCGTGGCCCGAACGCGATCGCGACTGCCGGTTGGAACCACCGCTCGGTCAGCTCGAAGAGCACGCCGATGATGCGATCCAACTCCTGTTCGGTGAGGTGCTCGAGCGCGACCCGCCCGGTGAGATACACGTCGCCATCGCGTCCCAGCGAGAAGCGTGCGGCGTAGAGGTCATGGTTGCGCCGGAGCAGGAACTCGTTCAGCTCGGCGCGACGCGTCGCGTCCTCGGGGCTCGGAAGGAAGTACACCTCGTAACGCAACGTGCGCTGGTGCAGGTCGAAGTAGATCGTCGCGGCGTCGCGGCCGTCGCAACCGAACCGCACGTACCAGCGCGCCAGCTCCGGGTCGTACTCGACGTGTTGCACGGAAGGTTGCTCGAGCACCGGACCCCACAGGTGCGCGTCGAGCAGTGCGTGTGCCGCATGCAGATCGGACTCGACGGGCGTCATAGACACGAGACGGGCTCGCGAGCCAGCAGGTCCTCGTACAGGCGGCGCAAGCGCGCGGCAGTCATGCTCCACGCGTAGCGCCGCGACCGGGATTCGGCGTTGGCACCCATCGCAGCCGTGAGCTCGGGATCGGAGAGCAGCAACGACACCGGCCCGGCGAAGTCCACCGGGTCACGGCCGTCGATCAAGAACCCGGTGCCGCCGTCGTGGACCAGTGACCGCAGCCCGCCCACGCTTGCGGCAACCACGGGTGTCCCGCAGGCCGCGGCTTCGAGCGCGACGAGACCGAACGACTCTGTCCGGCTCGGCACCAGGCACACATCGGCGGCCCGGTAGAAGGTCGCGAGTCGCTCGTGCGGTTGCGGCGGAACGAAGCGCACCTGCTCCATGACCCCCAGCGCGCGAGCGAGCCGATGGAGCTCCTCGAGCTCGGTGGCACCCGCGGGACCGCTCGGACCGCCGACGATCAGCAGCACCGCTCGCGGGTCACCCAGCGCGGCGAGCGTCCGCACCGCGAGGCGCGCGCCCTTGAGCGGCTGGATCCGACCGACGAACAGCAGCGCCGGGCGGTCGTCCAGATCGAGCGCGGCGCGGGCCGAGGCGCGCGCCGCCGGCCCGGCGTTCGAGAAGATCTCGTGGTCGACACCCGGCGGGACGATCTCGATCCGGTCCGCTTCCGCGCCGTAGAGCCCGACGAGCTGCTCCCGCTCGTCGGGGGTCGAGGCGAGCATCAGGTCCGCGCAGCTGATGATCTCCTGCTCGATGCGCGCTCGTTGCGCCGGGTCGTCGTCCACACCCGCGTCGGCCTTGACCCGGGCGAGCGTGTGGAACGTCGCGACGAGCGGGAGGTCGAGCGCGTGCTTCAACCGGTGGCCAAGATCGCCGGAGATCCAGTAGTTGGCGTGCAGCGCGTCGTAACGAAGGTCTTCGGCCGCGAGGTGGTCGAGCGTCGCGTCGAAGAGCTGATCTACGAGATCGACCAACGTGTGCTTGGGCAACGCCTCCGCCGGGCCCGCCCCGAGGTGGACGACGCGGAACCCGGGCTCGACCTCGACGATCGCGGGCTGCCCGGGGTGGTCGCGCCGGGTGAGCACGTCGCACTCCACCCCGGCACGCGCCAACGCCGACGCGAGCGCCCGCACGTAGACGTTCATGCCACCGCCGTCGCCGGCACCGGGCTGCGCGAGGGGCGAAGTGTGCACGCTGAGGAGGGCGAGCCGGCGCAAGGACATAGCGACCGGATCCTAACCGTGGGGTCCCCGGGGCTCCCCCTTGGGGCCGCCCGGCTCCGGCATCCCGGAGGGCGTCGCATCCCACCGGGCCTCAAGCTCCGACGTCGACGGCTCCCGGTTGCTCACGCTCGCGCTGGAAGGATCGGTAGACGTCGATCAGCGCCTGCTTCTGGCGCTCGTTGATGCTCGGGTCCCGCAGGATCCGGGCCACGAGGTCCGCGTCCTCATCACGCTCGTCGAGGATCCCGGCCCGCACGTAGAGAGTCTCCGCCGAGATCCGCAGGCCCCGGGCGATCGCCTGGAGGATCTCCGCGCTGGGCTTGCGCAGCCCCCGCTCGATCTGGCTCAGGTACGGGTTCGAGATCCCCGCGAGCTCGCTGAGCTTGCGCAACGACAACCGGTCCCGACGCCGCTGCTCACGGATGAACTCCCCGAGGTCGCGCAGCCTCGATTCGACCGCATCGGCCGCGTCGGCCGGGGTCGGCGCCACCCTCAGGCCTGGCCCACCGCGAGCCGGGC
>JADGON010000260.1 GCA_017882945.1 Acidimicrobiia bacterium
GCGCTCCTGGCCAAGAACCTCGTGCGGACCCGGCCCGGACGAGCGATGCAAGCCGTACGCGACCAGGACGTCGCGGCCGAGGTGGTGGGGGTGAACGTCGCCCTCTACAAGGTCGGGGCCTTCGCGGTGTCGAGCGCGTTCGCAGCGGTGGCCGGCGGGCTCTTCGGTGTCGTGCAGCAGTTCGTGAACCCAAGCGACTTCGGCGGCGCACCCGGCTTGCTGCTGTCGATCACCTACGTCGCGATGATCATCGTCGGCGGGATGGGAACCATCGGAGGATCGGTCATCGGAGCGCTGGTCGTCGTCGCGCTCCCGAACGTCATCCAGCAGATCAACCAGTCGGTCGCGATCCCCTTCGTCAAGAGCAGCCCCACGGCCACGGACGGTGTGATCACCGTGTTCCAGCTGAACCAGCTCCTGTTCGGGGTCCTGATCGTCGTGTTCCTGCTCTTCGAGTCACGTGGGCTCGCGGCGGTGTGGCAACGAGCGAAGCGCTACGTGGTGTCCTGGCCATTTCCTTCCTGAAGCGCGCCGGGGAGCACCCGTCGCCCCGCAGGGCGATAGCGTCCCCCGTGAGCAACGAGTTGGAGGCAACGCCGATGAAGACGCGTGCACGCGGCCTGACGATCGTTCTGGTGGTGCTGGCCATGATCGCAGTGGCCTGCGGGGGTGGTGGTCGCGGGAGCAGCGACAAATCGAGCGGGGGCAAGAGTGGCGCCCCGGGCTCGGCCACCGGGTTCGACGGGACCACGATCACCGTCGGCGCCATCTCGCCGCAGACGGGCATCGCGTCGATCATCGGCATCCCGCTCACCGCCGGCAACCAGGTCTACTTCGACGCGATCAATGCGAAGGGCGGCATCGCGGGCAAGTACAAGGTGAAGCTCGAGGTGCGCGACAGCGCGTACAACTCGAACACCGCGCAACAGAACTACTCCGACCTGCGCAGCAACGTGGCGATGCTCGCCCAGGTCCTCGGGACCGACATCACGAACGCGTTGCTGACGCCGATGCGCCAGGATGACATGGTCGCGGCACCGGCCACCCTCGACGCCGAGTGGGTGCGTGACCCCAACCTGCTCCCGGTCGCCGCTCCGTACCAGATCGAATCGATCAACGGTCTGTCGTACTGGGTCAGCGAAGGTGGCGGGAAGGGCAAGACGCTCTGCGTCATCCGCTCGGACGACCTCTACGGGCAAGCGGGGCTCGACGGCGTGAAGTACGCCGCATCGAAGCTCGACTTCAAGCTCGGCACCGTCACGGAGTTCCCGGCGGCGTCGACCGACCTCACCGCACAGCTCCAGCAGGTGCGCAGCGGCTGCGACGCGGTCTGGCTCGTCGCTCTGCCCACGGCCACGATCCCGACGATGGGATCCGCCGCGACACAGGCATTCGACGCGCGCTGGATCGGCCAGGCGCCGACCTGGGTCTCGCTGCTCGCGTCGGGCGCGACCGGCGACTACATGGCCAAGCACTTCTGGCTCGCAGCCCAGGGCCCGCAGTGGGGCGACACGTCCTCACCCGGGATGAAGCAGATGCTCGACGACATCGCCAAGTACAAGCCCGGCCAGAAGCCCGACCTGTACTTCGCGTTCGGCTACGCCCAGGCACTCACCGTGACCAAGCTGCTCGAGAAAGCCGTCGCGCTCGGTGACCTCAGCCATGCCGGTATCAAGAAGGCGCTCGACAAGCTGGGCACCGTCGACACGCTCGGGTTGGCCGGCACCTACAAGTACGGGCCCCCTGCCCAGCGCGTCCCCCCCGAGCAAACCACGATCTTCGGCGTCGACCCGAACGCACCGGGGGCGCTCAAGGCACTGAAGACCAACTACGAGTCCGACGCGGTGAAGTCGTACACCTTCCCGAAGAACTGAGGACCTCAGTCGACGCCGTGGCGAGCTCCGGCATCCACGGAGCCGGTTCGAATCTTGGCGCGATCTTTGATCTTCGAGCGGGCCTCGTGGCCACGGTTGGGCTTACGGTCGTCGAATGTCATCTCGGAGCCGCTTCCGAGACCCTCGAAGGGCGGCTCGGCTACGCCGTACCGTCCTGGTGCTGGCACTCGTTGGCGCATCCTCGGTCGCCGTGGTGTTCGCGTGGTCGGCCTTCTCGTCGGGGCCGTCGAAGCGGGTCGTGCGCCATGCCGCGCCGAGCGCGTTCGTACCGGCGCTGACCGCCGCCGACGTCGGCTGGTCGCTCCCGGCTCCGGTGTCGCGCGCGGTCGTGACATCGGCGCCGACCGGCGTCACGATCCTCGGAGGTCTCGACAGCAAGCAGGCGTCCGCGAGCGGTGTGTTCCACCTCGATCCGGCGTCGGGTGCGCTGACGCAGGCCGGCTCGCTCGCGCTCGCGACTCATGACGGCGCAGGCGCGCTCATCGGCGACCGCACCTTCGTGTTCGGAGGCGGCGAGCAACACACGACCGACGCGGTGCAGGCACTCCCGACCGGCGGGAAGGCGACCATCGTCGCCCACCTGCCCGAACCTCGTTCAGACCTTGCGACCGCCACGATCGGCCCGACCACCTATCTCGTCGGCGGCTATGACGGATCGGCCGCGACCCGGTCGATCCTCGCAACGACCGACGGGCAGCAGTTCCGCGTCGTCGCGCAGCTGCCCGTCGGCGTCCGCTACCCGGCGGTCACGGCACTGGGCCACACGATCTACATCGTCGGCGGCGAGTGGGCATCGGTCGAGCAGACGGCAGTGCAGACGCTGAACGTCCAGACCGGCAAAGCCCGCGTCCTCGCGCACCTCCGAGCCGGACTGACCCAAGCGAGCGCGTTCACGCTCGGAGGGAGGATCTACGTCGCGGGCGGACGATCGGCCGGCGTGCCGAGCGCCGACGTCCTGCGCATCGACCCGCGGAGTGGCACGGCGTCGCACGCCTCCACACTTCCGTCCCCTGTCGCGGACGCGGCGACCGCACTCGTGGGCGACAAGGTGTACTTCATCGGTGGTGAGACGAGCGCTCCGGTCGGCAGCGTCATGGTCCTCTCGTTGACGACCCCGGCTTCGGCCAAGGTCGCGTCCAAACCCCCCTTCCAGGGCCGGATGCTCATCGCCGACCGTGCGAACGATCGCCTCCTGGTGGTCGACGCGGCCAAGCACGTCCTGTGGACATACCCGTCGGCGACGGCTCCCGCGCCGCCGGGCGGCTTCTACTTCCCGGACGACGGATTCTTCGCCGACCACGGTCACGCGATCATCACGAACCAAGAGGAGAACCACACCCTGCTTCGGATCGCGTACCCGTCTGGCTCCGTCCTCTGGACGTACGGGCACGCGAAGGTCGCCGGCTCGACACCCGGCTACCTCGACCAGCCTGACGACGCGTTCTTGCTGCCGGACCAGCGCGTCGTGGTTGCCGACGCCAAGAACTGCCGCGTGCTGTTCATCAGCCCCCAGGGACAACCGTTGTCCCAGATCGGGACGACGAAGCGGTGCGTCCACGACCCGCCGCGCAGTCTCGGTTACCCGAACGGTGACACGCCGCTCAAGAACGGGAACATTCTCATCTCGGAGATCAACGGCTCGTGGGTCTCCGAATACACCCCCGACGCACGGCTCGTCTGGACCGTGAAGCTACCGGTCGCGTATCCCTCCGATCCCCAGCAGCTCGGCCCCGACCTCTATCTCGTCGCGGACTACACGAAGCCGGGGGGCATCCTCGAGTTCACTCGCGAAGGACAGATCGTGTGGACCTACCGTCCTCCGAACGGTCCCGGGATGCTCGACCACCCAAGCCTCGCCGAACGTCTCCCGAACGGGCTCATCGGTGTGAACGACGACTACCGACACCGCGTCGCGCTGATCGACCCCGCGACATCCACGATCGTCTGGCAATACGGTCAGACCGACGTCCCGGGCACCGGAGTCAACCAGCTCAACACTCCGGACGGCTTTGATCTGCTCGAACGCGGCGGCGTCACACCGCAACATCCCTCGACGGGCTGACGGCCATTCTCAGCGCGACCTCTGATCGCACGTGCGCGGTGTCGTCATCCGTGGAAGGTGCGAGCGGCGAATGAGTACGGAGGCGCGAGATCGAGCCCGTCCGGGTCGTTGAGAGAGCCGGGATTCGTACCGGGAGCGCCGAGGTGCCCGTACTGCCAGACGACGGTGTTCGTCTTCGGGTCTACGACGATGACGCGGTCGTTGTCGTCGTCCGTGAGGAGGACGTCGCCGTTGGGCAGCGCCTCCGCGAGCGACGGGTGATTCAGCGCGTCGGCTCCGAGCGGCTTGTAGAACCAGAGCACCTTGCCCGTCGCATCGAACTCCTCGACGATCCCAGGATGCCAGAAGTCGACAGTGATGAAGACGCCGGGCCGCACTTCGTTCGAGTCCGACGGGTAGTGCACGCTGAACGGATGGACGTCCCAGAGGATCTTCGGTGGGTTCGCCATGAGGTCGATCTCGCTCACCCAGTTGTGCGTGATCTCGGTGACGAGGAAATGGCCGTTGGGCAACGGGAACGCCCCGTTCGGACTCCCGAACCGCATCGGCTCGGCGAGATGGTGGCAGTGGTATGGCTTGCCCCACACGCGGATCGGCACGTTCGAGCCTTGGCGGAGCAGCACCACCCGACAGTTGTTGATGTCGGCGGTCAGGACCGTCCCGTCCTGCAGCATCACGGCGTCGTCCGGGTTGGCGAGCTGGTTCGCGTCCGCGCCCGAGACACCCGGCGTCCCGTACCGCCACACGATCCGATGACGCGCGATGTCGATCAGGCTCACGACGAAATCGTCCTCCTCGGTCGCGACCACCTGCTTGCCGTCGGGCGTGAAGAAGGCGTCGTCGGGCACCTTGAAGGTTTCTCCCGGCGCGAGGTCGCCGGGCCGCGGGAACTGCCACACGACCTTTCCGGCCGGCGAGACCTCGATGAGCCGATCGTTGCTGCGATCCGCGATCAGCACCGATGCCGGCAACACGGACGGGTCACTCCCCGGCGCGAGGTATCCCTTCGACGAACCGACTGCTGCCCGTTCCGACCTGCGTGCCGACGGAATCGTGGTCGTGTCCGCGACGTGCCGCGGCGAACTGGGACCGTGCGTCGCGGCAAGCGCCGTCACGACGACCGCTCCAACCAGCGCACACGCGACGGCCAACACCGCGATCCGCCGCCGCACGAAGACCTGCTGTCGCATCTCCATATCGGTGCCCGCACCCACGCCGAGGCGCGGGCCTACGAGCCTGCCGTCAACTGCACGATCAAGACCGCGTTCATCCCCTGACCGGTGCCATCTCGTCGAGGACGCGGCACTGGCCACAGCGCGGAAGGTTCCAGGTCCCCGCCACGAGATGGTCCGAATGGAGGCGCTGACCTGCCGGGCAGTCGGACCGGTCGTGATAGACGCCGCCATGCCGATGCGTCCCGACATCGTGGTACGGCTGCACGCGCTTGAGCATGGTCACCTTGCCCGGCATCGCCGCCGTGACCCCCGCGGCGGGAGCCCGGAGCACCTGCGTGTCGACCGACATGCCAACCACCTCCCGATAGCCACCTCTCACTCGTTCAACCTAGAGAGCGACAGGCCGAACGCAACAGAGTCCAAAGCCCCGGATCGGCTCGGCCCGAACCGCGGAGCACCGTCGGCCCCGGCACCCATCGGCATGCGGATGCATCGAAGTCGCGCTTGGGTGTGCCCTCCGTGACGGCTCAGCCAAAGCGGTCGTCCACCGGCTCGACCGCCTCGCTCGTGACCTCGTCGCCACGGACCTGAACCAGCGAGGCGTACCGGTGCGGCCGCCGTCGGAACGACCATCGTGGGCGTTGCCCGGAGGGCCCGGCCAACTCGGGACTTCCGACCCTACGGTCCGTCGACACGAACCAAATACAGTCCCAAGCCGGGGTGCGACACAGCACCATTGCAGAAACTGAGGTGGGTGAATGCGACCTGGACGCGTGATCATTCTCGGGGCCGCGCTGACTTTGACCCTGGGCGTTCTCGCCGGGTGCGGAAGCAGCTCGAAGACGAGTTCGAAGTCGACAACGACGACCTCCACGACCGTTGCGACCGGGGCCAGCGGTAGCGGCACCACAGTCCACGTCACCCTCGGCGACACCAAGGGTCTCGACGGCCCCGAGACCCTGGTCGCCACACCCGCCACGGTTCCGGCGGGCGACGTCACGTTCGTGGTCAAGAACGCCGGCACCATCGACCACGAGATGCTCGTGCTCAAGACGCCACCCACCTTCGACCAGATCCCGGTGTCCGATGTCGGCGATCCGCCCGCTCCCGCCACCACCGGGGCCAACAAGATCGATGAGGCGAACAAGATCGACGAGACCGGAGATCCGAACCTCAAGCCAGGAGGGACCCGCACGTTCACGATCACGA
>JADGON010000261.1 GCA_017882945.1 Acidimicrobiia bacterium
GCGAGCTCGGTCGCGGCCGCCACGACCAGGTCACGACGACCGGCTTGCTCGTCCGACAGCACCGTCGGGATCAGAAGAGTCCTGGCCACCGCTTGCTCCCTGCTCGGGGTGACGTCCGTCTCGGAGGGTCGTCCGGCTCAGAAGGTATTGCAGCGCCGGGGTGAGAACGTATTCTAGAAGAGATTCTCACGGGGGGAACGGTGCAATCGGTCCCCGAACCTAGAAGTGGAGAGGGAGACCCGAAATGAGCATCGAGAGCCCGGCCGCCCTGGCGGACCTCAATGACCCCGACGTCTTCGTCGCGGGCATCCCCCACGAGACGTTCGCCCACTGGCGCGCCACGGACCCGGTGCACCTCACCAAGCACCCCGAGGGCCACAGCTACTGGTCCGTCACGTCCTATGACGAGATCGTCCTCGCCAGTCGCGACGGTTCGCTGTTCTCGAACGAGCGCGGTGGCGTGTTCATGTTCGAGATGGAAGAGGAGATGTTGGCGCAGCAGAACATGCTGATGCTGATGATGGACCCGCCGCGCCACACCCGGTACCGGCTGCTCGTGAGCCGTGCGTTCACGCCCCGCAACATCCGCGCGCTCGAGGAGTACATCGACCGGACCGCGACCGAGATCGTCGACAACGTCGTGGAGCGCGGCGAGTGCGACTTCGTCACCGACCTCGCGGCCGAGCTCCCGTTGCAGGTGATCGCCGAGATGATGGGCGTGCCGCAGCAGGACCGGAAGCTGATCTTCGACTGGTCGAACCGGATGATCGGCAGCGAGGACCCGGAGTTCGCGCAGGAAGAGGGCGACGCCGAGCACGCGATGGCCGAGCTGTTCGCGTACAGCCACGCGCTGGTGGACGAGCGGCGCGCGAACCCCCGTGAGGACATCATCAGCGCGTTGACCCAGGCCGAGATCGAGGGCGACGTGCTCTCGGAGCTGGAGATCGACCTGTTCTTCCTGCTGCTGGCCGTGGCGGGCAACGAGACCACCCGGAACCTGACCGCGAACGGCATGCACGCGTTGTTCCAGAACCCCGATCAGCTCGCGAAGCTGCGCGGCGACCTCTCGCTCATGGACAGTGCGACCGAGGAGATGCTCCGCTCCAGCGCGCCGGTCATGTACTTCCGCCGCACCGCCAGCGAAGACACGGTGCTGGGTGGCAAGGAGATCAAGGCGGGCGACGCGGTGGTGCTCTGGTACGTCAGCGGCAACCGCGACGAGAGCCACTTCGATGCACCGAACGAGTTCCGCATCGACCGCTCGCCGAACGAGCACATCGCGTTCGGCGGCCGTGGTCCGCACTTCTGTCTCGGGGCGAACCTGGCCCGCTCCGAGATCAACAAGATCTTCGTCGAGGTGCTCACCCGGCTCGACAACCTGCAGCTCGCCGGCGATGTCTCCCGCTTGCGCTCCAACTTCATCAACGGCATCAAGCACATGCCGATCTCCTTCACGCCGGGCAAGCGGATCGGGTAGGACGAAGCGCTCAGTCGGCGAGGTCTCGCTTCTCGGTCATCGAGCGTTCCACTGCGGGTCCGTTCCCAGCACGGCGACGAGCCGGGTCAACACCGGAACGGGGGTGAGGATGGAGCGGTCGCCGTTGGTCGAGTATCGGCAGGGGCTGAGGGAAGCAGAACCGCCCGTCCCGACCGGTTGGCAGCGTGACCTCGAGGCGGTGACCATGAGTCGCGCGCCGTTCGGGTAGGCGAAGATCAGAAGGAACGTCTCGCCGACCCGGCCGCCCGTGGGCGGACGCGGTTCGAGTTGGATCGCGCGGTCGGAATTCAGCTCGGCCGCGATGAATCCGGGGGAGAAGCGGGCCGCGCGGGCGAGCGTGTCGACGGGTTGCGGTTGACCGGGCCCGTAGTACCGGCAGGCGACGAGCGACACGGGATGGCCCGGCACGATCAGAGCCGCGGTGCCGGCTCCCTGCTGACGAGGGGACGGATCGGGTGGCCGGGCCGGACAGGCCTGGGAGGCCGGACCGGTTCCGCCCGGCGGTATGGCCCTTGCCGCCGTCGTCGTCGTCGTCGTCGTCGGGAGTGTTCGATGCCCGCCGGACGTGCAGCCGCCGGAAAGGCTCACCGCCACAATTCCCAGGACCGCCGCGGTGGTCGCAATGGAACGAGAGCTCATGTCTCTCTGACGGGCGCACCCCCGAGGAAGTTCCCGTCCAGGAAGTACGCCCGGTTCGGTGGCCGGGGCCGGCACACGCGCTCGGCCGTGGGCATGGCCGCGCTGCCGTTCGACATCGCGGTCGAGATCGCGCTCGTCGCCCGGGGCTTGATAGCCGAACGTATGTTCGTATAGAGTTCGTGGTCTTCCCCGGCGCTTCCCCCGTCCGAGTCTCTCTCCGGAGTGGGAGCGCGCCATGTTCGAGGTGTTGCGGGAGTCGATCGAGTCGCTGGGGTCGTTCGTGGCTGTCCTCGACCCCGCCGCGCTGGACGGTGTGCAGGCCAAGGAGATGGTGGAGGACTTCGCGCAGCTGGAGCGGCTCGCGTCCGCCGGGCGGACGCTCGTGTCGGGCCGGGTCGCGGAGACCGGCGCACGGGCGAATGACGGGCCGTACCGAGACGCGGGCGCGTGGATGGCTGACGTGGCGGGGACGACGATCGGCCGGGCGAAGGCGACGATCGAGGCCGCGACGCGTCTTGCTGCGTTGCCGTCGACGGCTGCCGCGTTCCGTGCCGGATCGCTGTCGCAGGTGCAGGTCGAGGCGATCAGCGTCGCCGCCACGGCCAACCCGCGGGCGGAGCGCGCGTTGTTGGTGAGCGCGGCGACCGATGGCGTGCGGGGGTTGAAGGATGCGTGCGCTCGGGTCGAGGCGGCCGCGTCGACTGACCAGGCGGAGCGCTACGAGAGCGCGCGGGTGCGGCGGTCACTTCGGTTCCGTCGGATCTCCGATGTGGAGGGTTCGTTGGAGATGCGCGGGCCGCTCGACCTGACCGCGCGGGTCATGGCCGCGCTCGAGCCGATCGAGGGCAATCTGTTCGAGGAGGCGCGGGCGTCGGAGTGCCGGGAAGAGCCGGCAGCTCTGGCGTTCGACGCGATGGTGCGGATGGCGGATGACTCGGCGACGGTCGCGTTCGAGTCGGGTGGGAGCCGGGCGCCGGCGACGATCGTCGGGGTGGGACCGGTGCCGGTCGATGTGCTGCAGCGTCTTGTCCACGATTCGTTCCTCAAGGCGCTGATCACCGACGGCACGGACGGGTTGAGCGTCAGCCACCTCGGTCGGACGATTCCGGTGCGATTGCGGACCGCGCTCGAAGAGCTCCAACCTGAGTGCGTCATCGCGGGTTGTCACACGGATCGGCACCTCGAGATCGACCACAACGTGCCGGTCGAGGAGCAGGGCCTGACCGCGCTGTGGAACCTGAACCGGGTCTGTCGTCACCATCACCGGGTCAAGACCGTCAAGAAGCTCCGGATCGTCGGGGAGGGCACCAACAAGCGCCTCGTTCCGGCGAGCGATGAGCCGCCGTGACGGTCGGCGTGGCCCGGTTCGTTGCCTTGCGAGGCCGCGCGAGAACGTGTTCTACTTCGCGCGTCAATCTGATCGAGGGGGGAACACCCGTATGGCCGGTGGGTTCTGGAACTACGCGCTGGAGGATCCCGACGCCCTCGCCGTGGTTGATCCTGACGGCACCGAGTACACGGCGGCCGAGGTCGCCCAGCGGAGCCACCGGATGGTCCACGGGCTCCGTTCGCTCGGCCTCCGGACCGGGGACACGGTCGCCGCGGTGCTGCCGAACGGCATCAACCCCGTCACGGTCTACCTCGGAGCGCTCGAGTCAGGCCTCTACTACGTCCCGATCAACTACCGGCTCTCGGCCCCCGAGGTCGCCTACATCCTGAAGGACAGCGACGCGAAGGCGTTCGTCAGCCACGAGCGCTTCGCCGACCTCGCGGTGGCCGCGGCCGACGAAGCCGGCATCCCGGCCGAGGCCCGGTTCGCGATCGGCGCGGTGCCGGGGTTCAACGACTTCGAGGCATTCCTCGCCGCGCAGCCCGCGGACGTTCCGGCGGACCGCACCGCGGGTGCGGCGATGCACTACACGTCGGGAACGACGGGGCGCCCGAAGGGAGTGAAGCGCAAGCTGTCCGGACTCGACGCGGACCTCGCGGCCGAGCTCTTCACCGCGTTCTTCGGCTTGTTCGGGATCCAGCCGCGCGACAACAACGTGCACCTCTGCACGTCGCCGAACTACCACACCGCGGTCACCACGTTCGCGGGCAACGCGTTGAACTCCGGTCACGCGGTGGTCTTCATGGACAAGTGGGACCCGGAGCAGACGCTGGTCAAGATCGAGCGCTACCGGTGCACCCACACGCACATGGTGCCGACCCAGTTCAACCGCATGCTCCAGCTGCCCGACGACGTGAAGAGCAAGTACGACGTCTCGTCGATGCGCTGGGCGATCCATGCGGCGGCGCCGTGCCCGGTCGACGTGAAGCGCCAGATGCTCGACTGGTGGGGCCCCGTGATCTGGGAGTACTACGGCGCGACCGAGGGTGGCGGGACGACCGCGACCCCGGAGGACTGGCTGAAGTACCCGGGCACGGTCGGCAACGTCTGGCCGATCTCCGAGCTCAAGATCGTCGATGACGAGACCGGCGAGGTCTGCGGGCCGGGCGAGCCCGGGATCGTGTGGATGCGGATGGGCGCCCAGGACTTCGAGTACAAGGGCGACCGGTCCAAGACCGACGAGAGCCACGACGCCGAGGGCTTCTTCACCGTCGGAGACGTCGGCTACCTCAACGAGGACGGCTTCCTGTTCCTGTGCGACCGCAAGAGCGACATGATCATCGCCGGTGGGGTCAACATCTACCCGGCCGAGATCGAGGCCGAGATCCTGGCCCACCCGCAGGTCGCCGATGTCGCGGTGTTCGGTGTGCCCGACGACGACATGGGGGAGCAGATCAAGGCCGTCGTCGAGGTCCGCGAGGGCGTGGTCGCGGACGACGCGCTGCGCGACTCGATCATGGAGCACCTCTCGGGCCGGCTCGCCAAGTTCAAGTGGCCGCGTTCGATCGACTTCATGGACCAGCTGCCGCGCGAGCCGACCGGCAAGCTGCTCAAGCGCACACTGCGAGACCCGTACTGGGCCGACCGCCAGACCGCGATCTGACCGCAGTGACCGGCCATCTGATCGAGAGAGTGGAGGCAGCTCGGTGACCGCACCGCTCGTAGAGCATCACGTCCTCGAATACCCCGGTGGCTACACGCGCTCGATCGGTCCCGCGCTGTCCCGCTACTTCGGCGGGCTGCGCGACGGCAAGATCGTCGGGGTGCGCCTCGCCGACGGCCGGGTGATGGTGCCGCCGACGGAGTACGACCCCGTCACCGCCGCGGCGATCGACGACTACCTCGAGGTCGGACCGGCCGCGACCGTCACCGCGTGGACGTGGGTGACCGAGCCGCGGCCCGGCAAGCACCACCTCGACAAGCCGTTCGCGTTCGCGCTGGTGCGCCCGGATGGCGCCGACACCGCGATGGTGCACGTCGTGGACGCGCCCCAGGAGGCGATGGCCGTCGGGATGCGGGTGCAGCCGCGCTGGCGGGCCGAGCGGGTCGGGTACGTCACCGACCTCGACGCGTGGGTGCCCCTCGCCCCAGGGGCCGAGCCCGACGCGGCGCCGGCCAACCAGGGCGACGCGGCGACCGACGACCCCATCACGGGCATCAACACGCCGATCCGGCTCGAGTACGAGATCAACGCCGGCCGGGCGGGGGGCAAGTACCTGCTCGGCCTGGCCGAGCACAGGATCCTCGGCGCGCGAGCGGCGGACTCCGATCAGGTCTACGTGCCGCCCCGAGGCTCGGACCCGACGACCGGAGCACCGACGACGATCGAGGTCGAGGTAGCCGACACCGGGACCGTCACCACCTTCTGCGTGGTCAACATCCCGGGTCTGTCCGAGAGCGCGCCCGAGATCCCGTACGTCTGCGCGCAGATCCTGCTCGACGGCGGGAACACGCCGTGGTTCGGGCTCATCCAGGGCCTGCCCGCCGAAGAGGTGCGGATGGGCTTGCGGGTGCACGCGATCTGGGCCGAGGAGCTCAAGGCCGACGCCAGCAACATCAAGTGGTTCGAGCCGACCGGTGAGCCCGA
>JADGON010000262.1 GCA_017882945.1 Acidimicrobiia bacterium
CCGAACGCGAGCTCGGCTTCGGGGTCCGCCCAGCCGGCGGAACCGCCCATGCCGAAGTGCCCGAACGAGCGCGGGCCGCCGAGCTGGAGGAGCGTCGAGGGCACGTTGAAGCCGAGCCCCCACTGCAGGTCGAGGTCGAGGATCACGATGTCCGGGCCCTCGGTGCGCTGCGTGGTCGCCTCGCGCAGCTGCTCAGGGGTCAGCAGCCGGATGCCGTCCACCTCGCCGACGCACGCGGCGTACATGCGAGCGATCGATCGCGCGTCGGTGATGCCGCCGGCGGCCGGGATCTCGGCTGCGTGCACCGGCCGGGTGTTGAAGCTGCCGCTCCCGGCAAACGAGCCCCCGCCGCTCAGTGCCTTCCCGAGCTTCGACTCCGGGCCGACGAGCGCCATCAGCGCGGTCATCGCCTCCGGATCCACGTCCTGGTCCACCGGGTCCGCGCCGAGCCCGTTCCCGATCAGCGGGGCCACGCGCGGCTCGAGTGCTTCGGGAAGCCCGATGTAGAAGTCGAGGCCGAGCGGGGCGGCGATCTCCTCGCGGAAGTAGGTGCCGACGGTGCGGCCGGTGATCCGCCGCACCACCTCACCGACGAGGTAGCCGTACGTGAGCGCGTGGTACCCGTGCGCGGTGCCGGGCTCCCAATTCGGGGACTGCCGTTCGAGCGCATGGATCATCGGCTCCCACGCGAGCGCGTCCTCGAGCGTGAGCTTCTCGTCCACCCAGGCGAGCCCGGCGCGGTGCGAGAGCAGGTAGTCGACCGGGGTGTGCTCCTTGCCCGCTTGGGCGAACTCGGGCCAGTACTGCGCGACCGGCGCGTTCACATCGAGGCGGCCCTGTTGCGCGAGCTGGTGCGCGCAGATCGCCACTGCACCCTTGGTGGTCGAGAACACGACGATGATCGTGTCCTCCTCCCACGGGCGTCCCGTCTCCACGTCCGCGATGCCGCCCCAGAGGTCCACGACCTTCTCGCCGCGGTGGTAGGCCGCGAACGAGGCGCCCACCTCGAGTCCGTCCGCGAAGTTCTTCTCGAAGCGGTCGCGCACGGACTCGAAGCCCGGCGCCGTCCAACCGTGGATCGTCATGCGGACTTCCTACCCCACGGGATGCACTTCGCGCACCCGCTCGCAGCTGCGGATCGCCTCAGCGCTGCGGATTCGCGAGCCGGGCCAGGAGGAACGGGAGCTGATCGTTGCGCAGCCATCGGGCCCAGGTGCTCCACTGGTGGGCGCCGTCCTCCTCGCGGAAGTCGAGCACCGCGGTGTGGCCCGCCGCGTTGCGCAACCTGGCCACGAACCCCAGGTTGGCCGGCAGGAACGTCTCGTCGAGCCCCTGGGTCACGCACAGGGCAGCCGGATCCGGGTTCGTGCACCGCGTCGCGATCTGGAGGATCACGTCGGTCTTGCTCAGCCCGCCGACGAGCTCGACCGGGCGATTCGCGTGGTAGTACGCGCCGTTTGGATCGCCAAGGCCGCGGGCGCCCAGCCAGTCCAGGTTCGAGGACATCCCACCGGCGGCGACGAACGCACCGGGGTGCTTGGAGGCGAAGAGCATCGACCCGAACCCGCCGTTCGACACGCCGGTGATCGCGCGGCCGCCTCGGGTGGCGATCGTGCGGTAGTGCCGATCGACGTACGGGATGACGTCGCGCATGACGTACGTCTCGTTCTTGATCCGACCGTCGATGCCGTCGTACCACTGCGCGTCGTCGCCGTCGGGCATCACGACGATTGCTGCGGCCTCGGCATCGCCGGCGATGAGGTGATCCATGGTTGCGCGCAAGTGCCCTTGGGCCACCGCGTCTCCGGCGTCACCGCCTCCGCCGTGCAGGAGGTACACGACGGGATAGCGCACCCCGCTCGTGGAGTATCCGGGCGGGAGGTAGATGCACACACCGGACGTGAAGGCGAGAGTGCCGTCCGGCGCGCGCGGGCCATCCGGCAGGGCGCGGATCACGAGTGAGTGCGGCGTTGCGTGAAGTGTCTCTCCACACGCTCGCCTCGGAGGGATGTGGGTCGAGCCGTTGAACGTCGATCGACCCTTCGCTCCGTTGTCCAACCGTGCCGGGAGCTCGTCGGGCGCACGGCGCTCGGGATTCGCGCTCATGCCGCTCGACGATGTGCACGCGGCGAGTGCCGTCACCGCCAGGCAGAGCACGACGATTCCCGCATGTGCGCGCCGTCGGCTCATGCAGCTGATGGTACGCACCGCCGCTGGCGATGATGAATCGCGGGAGAAGGTTTCGTCATCCGCACGAAGGTCCGCAACGAACCTCAACCGTGATCTCAGCCGCGACGGTCGACGATCGGTTCACCCGGCTCCAGGAGCCCGAAGCGCTGCTGGCCGAGATGGGCGAGCCATTGGATCCCTCCGGGTACGACTGGAGCGGGGCCCTGCCGGGAGCGCTCCAAGTCGAGGAGATCTTCCAGCTCACGTACGCCGCCCAGGTGGAGTGGGGGACGGAAGGAACGTTCGCCAGTCTCGATATCTCACGCGACTCGGTCGTCCGGCGGTTCCTCCGCCTCTGGCTGGACCAGGAGGTGGTGCACGCGGACCTGCTCGCGCGGCTCGTGCATGGTTGCGGCGCGTCGGTTACTCCGATACATCGTGAACGCAAGCACCGCTGGGCTGCCGCGCGCGGCAAGGTGCTGAACCAGCTCGCGCGCCTTGGCGTGGGTGACGACTTCTTCGCGGTGCACATGAGCTGGGGTGCGGTCAACGAGCTGACGACGCTGCGCTTCTACAGCGTCATGCGTGCGAACACCGAGAGCCCGCTGCTGCGGACGCTGCTCCGCGACGTGATGGCCCAGGAGGCACTCCACTACTCCTTCTACCGCAACGTCGCGATCCGCCGTCTGTCCGGCAATCCACGGGGTCAGCGAATCGTCCGGTGGGCGCTCGAGCATCTCTGGAGCCCCGTCGGCATGGGGCTGCGAACCCCCGATGACGTCGACCGTCTCATGCGCGGGCTGTTCGCGGACCGGCCCGACCAGGTCGTCCAGATGGACAGCCAGATCAATCGAATTCCGGGGCTCGAGAACCTGGACCTGATTCATCGAACCCTCGAACCGGTCACCGCCGCAGATGCGAGAACATGGTCGGATGCCCGAAGCCCCGCTCGACGACGTCGCAACGCAGCTCGCGAAGAGAGCCGCCGCGATTGGCGCTGAGCTCGAAGGGCTCACCGAGGCGCCCGAGGACTTCGGCGTCATCCAATTCGGCAAGCGCGCGGGCGACGCGACCAACGTTGCGGCCGAGCAGCTCTCACGGGTGGGGGCACACGAGCAGCTGCTCGCGGTGCTGGCGGACATCGAACGCGCGCAGGCGAAGCTCGCGGATGGCACGTACGGCCGGTGCGATGAGTGCGGCGGTCCGATCGGCGACGCGCGGCTCGAGGCGCTGCCGTGGGCGTGGGAGTGCGTCAGCTGTCGAAGCGGGCACGAACGCAGGGACAGCCACACGCGGCACTGAGCCCGATCATGTGCAATCCTCGGGCGATGACGCAGTGCTGGAAGGTCGGGGACGTCACGATCACGAGCGTGCTCGAGGACGAGACGCTCCACATCCCGCCGGAGTTCTTCTTCCCCGACGCGACCGCCGCGGACGTCGCCCGCCATCCATGGCTCGTGCCGGACTTCGCGGACGAGAACGGCAACATCGGCCTGCGCGTGCAGGCCGTCGTGATCGAGCAGGGAAGCCGCACCGTGCTCGTGGACCCTTGCGTCGGCAACGACAAGAAGCGGTCGCTGCCGTTCTGGAACGAGATGTCGTGGCCGTTCCTCGAACGGTTCGCGGACGCGGGCTTCGACCTCGCCTCCATCGACATGGTGGTGCACACCCACCTCCACGCGGATCACGTCGGCTGGGGGACGCACCTCGTCGACGGCGACTGGGTCCCGACGTTCACGAATGCTCGGCACCTGTACACCGCCCGGGAGCTCGAGTTCTGCCGCGAGCAGGGCGACCCCGGTGTCGAGGCGGTCTACGCGGATTCCGTCGCACCCGTCATCGCCGCCGGGCTCTCGGAGATCGTCGACGAGGACGCGGACCTCGGCGACGGGCTGCAGCTCGAGCCGACGACGGGCCACACTCCCGGCCACGTCTCGTTGTGGATCGAGTCCGCCGGGGAACGCGCGCTCATCACGGGTGACTTCCTGCACCACCCGGTGCAGTGCGCGGAGCCACAGTGGGCGGAGATGGGTGACTACGACGTCGAGCAGGCGCGCGCGACCCGTCGGCGCATGCTCGCGCGCGCGGCCGAGACCGAAGCACTCATGCTCGGCACGCACTTCACCGGATCGCCGGCGGGCCACGTCGTCGCGGCGGGCGACGTCTGGCGCTTCGTACCGGTCGGCTAGTGCCGGGTCAGAAGCCGGGCGGCGGGGTGTAGCCGCCCCCGGACACTTCGGCGACGATGCCCGCGAGCTTCACGGCTTCGCGGTCCCGGAGGTACGCCGCGACGACCTGGATCCCCACCGGCAGCCCGCCGGGGGTGCGACCCACGGGTGGAACCGCGGACGGGAGCCCGACGACGCCGATCAGCCCGGTCCAGTCGGTCACGATCGTGTAGGAGTGCTCCTCCCCGTTGATCGCGAGGCTTCGCGTCAAGAAGTCGCCTTCCTGGTTGTGCGGGAACGCCGGTACCGGAAGGACGGGGCACAGCAGGGCGTCGTACTGCTCGAACCAGCCGGCCCAGATCGCGCGCTGCCGGGCCCGGTGCTCGTCGAGGGTCAGCCAGGCCAGGTGGTTGCCGCTCAGCGATTCGGCGATCTCGTCGTCGAGGCTCGGCGAGATGGCTGGGACGATGAGCTGGTTGAAGAGGTCTCGCTGCTCGGTGAACTCGACGTTCGGGTGTGCTTCCTCCACGCGGGCGCCGGCATCGGAGAGCGCGTCCGCCGCGTGGCGCAGGATCGCGAGCTCGTCACGATCGATGGGCACACCCGGTTCCTCGAGCCATACGCCGACCCGGTAGTCGGAAACCGTGGACTGGCGCGGCGCGGGGAGCTCGAGTCGCCACGCGACCGCGCGGTCTGCGTCGGGCCCGGCCAGCACGTTGACGAGCAGGTCGAGGTCCTCGGCGCCCCGGGCGATCGGCCCGAACACGTTGATGTCCGCGTCCGTGGTTCCGCCCCCGACGTGATCGAGGTACCCGCGCTGCGAGACGACACCGAAGCTCGGCTTGAGGCCGAAGACTCCGCAGCAGTGCGACGGGATCCGCACCGAGCCGCCGATGTCGGTGCCGAGCTCGAACGACGTGAATCCCGCGGCTACGGACGCGGCCGCGCCACCCGACGATCCTCCGGGCACGCGCTCGAGGTCCCAGGGGTTGTTCGTCGTGCCGAAGGTCTCGTTGTAGGTCTGGACGTCGGCGGACCACCGGGGGACGTTCGTCTTGCCGAAGACGATCGCGCCGGCGTCCTTGAGCCGCGCGACCGACGGCGCGTCGGCAGTCGGCACGTGGTCGTTCAACTCGGTCGCGCCTCCCGTCGAGCGGAACCCGCTGACCTCGATCGCGTCCTTGATCGTGATGGGAAGACCATGGAGCGGGCCGCGCCACTCGCCTCGATCCGCTTGGTCATCCGCGCGGGCGGCCTCGGCTCGGGCGCGCTCGGGTTCCAGCGTGACCACCGCGTTGAGGGAGGGGTTCAGCCGCTCGATCCGGTCGAGGTAGAGCTCGAGCAGGTCGCGACTCGAGAGCTCGCGGGCGCGGATCGCGGCCGCGAGCCGGGAGGCGGTCCAGGTTGCCGTTGATTCGTCCACGGTGAGATCTTCCCGCGTCCCGTCGCGGTGCGCACACGGGTGGCGGGAGAGTGTCAGACCAGGTTCGGCTCTGACACCACGCCGAAATGCTCCTGATATCGACGCGTGCGCTTGCGCCAGGCGGCAGCGTCGAGCCCGGTGTCGGCGAACGAGTACGCATGCGTGCCGTGCTCGCCCTGGCGGTGCTCGGCAAGGAAGTTCCGCATCCGACCCTCGCTCTCGGAGGTGAGATCGAGCCCGAGGTTGTCGTAGACCGCGCCGATCGTCGCGAACGGGTCGGCCATGAACGCGTCGAACTGGACGTCGACGACCTGGTCGGGTGGCACGGTGCCGTCCAGACGACTGGTGACGGAACGGTCGAGCCCTTCCACGATGTACTCGGCCCATTCGTTCGCGACCTCGGGCAGGGTCGGGTCGTCACACGTCATGCCACGCAACGTCACCATCAGTGAGCAGACCGACGCGATGATGCGCAGCGGGTCGCGATGGGTCTGCACGAGCAGTGCGTGGGGGTACTCGTCGAGGAGCGCGTCGAGGCACCAGATGTGCGCGGGCGATTTGATCAGCCACCGTTCGGCCGGCGCGTCGCCTGCGGGATGGCGCGACTGGAGGTGCTGGAGGAACTGCCGGTGCCACCGGTACGCCGGTGCCATATCCGCCTCGTACATCACCCATCGGCCGTACGAAGGCACGTGGTATTGGGTCGGGAAGATGACGCTGCGAAAGTCCGACGCGGTGATGCTGACGCACTCCTGCGCGAGGCGCGCGCCCATCGGGTGCATCGTGCGGAACCCCGGCATCAGCAGGTCCACTCCCGCGAGCACCGCGTCGACCTGGTCGATGCGCGGATCCGTGTCGAAGCTCGCGGTCTCGGGCGGGGGGACCGGGTGGTCGACCTCCCAGGTGAGTGGTGCGCGCGTCGCAGGATCCCGGGCGAGGAGGTCGTAGAGGATCGTGGTGCCCGTGCGTGCCTGGCCGACGATCACGATCGGCGGCACCACGTCCCCGCTCGCGACTTCCGGATGGTGCAGCCGCCATTCGGTGATCGTCAGGCGGTTCGCCAACAGCTCGACCAGTGCGCCGACCGCGATCGCGTCGCCGAGCTCGTTGAGGCGCGCCTCATCACGCAGCGCATGGACCAGCCGTTCGAGGCCCTCACGCCACGAGTCCTCGCCGAAGTCGTCGAGCCCGGTGATCTCCATCGCCTGATCGACGATCTGGTCGACGTCGAGCCCCGATTCCGTCATGCATCTCCCCCCGAGGGTCCTCGAGCTTCATTGCGTCCCATCATGGAACGCTGCGCGCCTTCAGTGCAGGGACGGGCGTGGCGTCAGTGTCGAGCGAGGTCGACGAGGCCGTCGTCGAGCGCCCCGGTCCGACCTGCGAGCGGCGCGCGCGCCGCCGAGCCGCCCGTCGGTGATCCGTTCGGGTCGGGGCGACCGGGCCCGGTGAGCCATGCAGTCGCGCCGAGACACCCGGCTCCGACGACCGCGATGACGACCCACAACGCCAGGCCACCGGTGGGGCTCCAGCCGCCCCACGGAGGCGTCCACGACGCGTTCTGACCCACCGCGTAGCGGTGCGCGTTCGCAAGGAAGGCGACGAGCTGCAGCACCGCGACCCCGACCAGCGCACCGCGGCGCAGCCAGAGCTCGGTGGGTGCCTTGACGCGATCCGGGTGCCGGAAGATCACCTCGGCGGCCACCATCGGGATGCCCACCGCCAGCGGGAGGAAGTAGCGGGCCTGCATCCCGAAGCCGATCTGCGCTTCGACGAGCGTCGCGATCCCGAGATCGGCCAGGACGACGACGGCGCCGAGCCCGACGAGCGAGAACCGCTCGCGGTTGGATCCGATGCGTAGCGCCACCAGGCTGAACGCACCGACGAGCGCGAACCACAGCAGGTACATGACCTGGGGCATCGTCGTGTCGTTCCATCCGAAGATGCCGACGACCTGGCGAAGCTGGTTCGGGAGGTCGGAGATCGCGGGGCTCAGTGCGTCGGTCGCGAGCTTGAGGTCGAACGGAGGGTGCGCGGTGACGAGCTCGGTCCACAGGATCGACGCGAGGCTCGCGATGACGAGGATCCCGATGACGATCGGACCGAGCAGCCGCGGTGACGAACGGTGACGATCCGAGGCCGCTTCGGAGACGATGGTGAGCGCGCGCCGGGCCGGCTTCCACGCGACCAGCACGACGATCACCATGACGACGAGAAAGCCCGGGTCGAGCATCCGGCTGAGGGCCATGACGCCACCACCGACCGCGAGCCCCAGCCACGCAGCGGTCGGTGAAGCCCCGCCGGGCGCGCGGATGAGCTTGAGCAACGCGGCCCAGGCGAGGATCGCCGCGGCGGTCTCGATGCCATTCGTCGTGACCGACGCGCTGAGGAACAGCACCATCGGCGTGACCGCGAGCGCCAAGCCGGCGAGCGAGATGGCGGCTCGCCCGCGATCCCACACGACCAGCGCGGCCCAACCCAGCAGGATGCTCGCGAGCAGCACGTTGACCAGGCGACCGCGCCATTCGGCCGAGTTGTACGACGAGGCACCCTGCATCGCGAGCCCACTCGGTGCGTACATGAACGGCGGGTAGCCACCCATCCGGGTGAAGACCGGGCCGGAGCTCGCTGCAACCTTCTCGTGATCCGAGCACGCGGCCGAGGCGTTCCGGTCGAACGCGAAGCACGGGACCCCCGGCACCTCGCGGAACCACTGGGGGAGGTTGTAGGCGCGTCCGGCGTCCCGGAAGTACTTCAGCTGCGCGGCGTTCAGGCCACCCTTCTCGCCGAGGGCACCGTTGAAGCTCGATCCCGAGATCTGCCCCTTGCCGGTGGCGTAGGCCTTGACGACGTGGCTGAACTCGTCGGGCGCGGCCGAAGGGGGGTTCGCTCCGGCCCAGGCGACCCCGAGCAGGAACACGGCGAGGCCCATCAGCACGGCGATGAACGCTGCCGTTCTCGACGACCCCACCGTCCCGCGCACCCGACAACTGTAGATCGCCGAAAGGGACGTCTCGTGCCAATCGGACAGGTGCTCAGCCGGAGAGCCGGGCCCACCACCCGACCAACGATGCCGCGGCCGCCAGGTAGAGGCGCTCGTGTGAGCGATCGGCGGCGGCCGCGTCGAGGCACGCGAGCGTGTACTTGACCAGATGGGCGTCCCGCTGCACCGACGCTCGCGTCGCGAGCTCGCTGACGACCGACGGCAGCTGCAGCTCGGGAAGGTGCCATGCGGCGGCGGCGGCTTCGGTCGGGCCGGCGTCGAGCGCGTCCTCGAGAGACAGCCCGGGGTCCTCGGCGGGGAAGACCGGTTCGAGGGGCTGCTGCGCGAGCGCGCTGCGGAACCCGACGACGTAGGTGGACGCGACCGCGAGTGCAGTGCGCGGGTCGGTCGCACCGGGCGCGAGCCCGAGGACCGCCTGGGGCATGGTGAGGCAATGGCTCCAGCCGTACGGAGCGTGATCGCCGGGCTCGAGCAGCATGCTCCAGGCCGCCGCGCGAAGGACCGCCTGCGCGCGGTCATGGATCTTCTCACCGTCGATGACGTCGCCCAGCTGCTCCGCCGCGATGCCGCCGTCGTCCGCGCGCGACATCACCGGGTAGATGAACGGCGTGCCGCCCGGCTCGCGAGTTCCCAGCGGGGTCGCGGCGATCGCCTCGAACATCGCTGATGCGCTGGCTTCCGATCCGTGCTCCCATTCGTCCATCCAACGGAGCCGCCATTCGGGCGCGCGGCCGAGCTCTCGGGCGAGGCCGCGCAGGAGCTCTCCGGTCACCTCACCCCGCGGCGCGATGCGCGGGAGCTGAAAGAGGAAGATCGGCGCGTGGGCCGCGGCCGCGAGTCGCTGGATGATGTCGGTCGCGAGCAGTGATCGGAGCTCGGCCCCCGATGCGGCCCGGCCCAGCCACCGCGCGACCTGGTCGATGTCGTCGAGCTCACCGCGGTCGATGGCCGTCACCAGGCGTTGCGCGCCGGCCTCGATCGAGTCGAAGCCGTCCGCCGCGGGCTCGGGCACCGGCGGTCCGAACGCTTCGAACTCGGTCGCGATCGCGGAGATCTGCGCTCGCGCCTGGTCCCGGCGCGC
>JADGON010000263.1 GCA_017882945.1 Acidimicrobiia bacterium
CTTGCTGAGCCTGGCGGTCATTCTTCTCCTCGGTGTGGTGCTGTCGCGATCCTCCGGTTCGGCGACCGAACAGGGCAGCCTCAGGAGCGCGCGAGACACTGCGGTCCTGGTCTCGCGCCTCGGCATCCTGCCCCAGCTCAGCGCGAACGGCCTTGCCAACGGCCTGTCGCCGGAGGAGAAGGGGAACCTCGACCGGGTGCTGCGCAGCGACGAAGGCGCCGCGACGATCTCGCGCATCAAGATCTGGAATCGGGACCACGAGGTCGTCTACTCCGATGACAACCGCCTCATCGGCCGGCGCTTCGCAGCCGACGACGAGCTGAACGACGCGCTGCACGGCAAAGTGGAATCCGGGATCAGCAATCTGTCCCAGAGCGAGAACACCCAGGAGCGGCACTTCGGCAAGCTGTTCGAGGTGTACGTGCCGATCCGCTTCGTCGGCGACACGTCACCAGCGGGGGCGTTCGAGCTCTACCTTCCGTACGCGCCGATCGCGAAGGAGATCCAGCAGGACAACCGGCACCGCAACCTGCTGATCGCGGGTGGGATGGCCATCCTGTGGCTCGTGCTCCTCCCCGTGGTCTGGCAGGCGTCGCGCCGGCTGCGACGCACCGCCGCGTTGAACGAGCACCAGGCGCTGCACGACTCCCTGACCGACCTCCCGAACCGGACCCTGCTGCGCGATCGTTTGGTGGATTCGATCGAAGCGGCGCGTGATCGCGGCGACGGCATCGGGATCCTCCTGCTCGACGTCGACCGGTTCAAGGAGGTCAACGACACGCTCGGCTACCACAACGGCGATGTCCTGCTGTGCCAGTTCGGCGAGCGCGTCGTGGACGCGCTGCCCATGAACGCCACCGTCGCGCGCCTCGGCAGCGACGAGTTCGGAGTGATCCTTCCCGAGCTCACGAATCCGACGATGGCGCTCAGCGCAGCGCGCCACCTTCTGGCCGCGCTCGAGACGCCGTTCACCGTCGACGAGCTCTCGGTCGAGGTGGAGGCGAGCATCGGCGTCAGCGTCTTCCCCGAGCACGGTGAGGATGCCGACACCTTGTTGCGCCGCGCCGATGTCGCGATGCAGCGAGCGAAGGAGTCCCACGTCGGGCTGGAGATCTACGCGACGGAGCACGACACCTACAGCCGCCGGCGGCTCGGGCTCATCGCCGATCTCCGGCGGGCGATCGACGGCGACGAGCTGGTCCTCTACTACCAACCGCAGGTGGAGCTACGCGGCGGCCACCCCATCGGAGTGGAGGCGCTCCTGCGCTGGAACCATCCGGTCGACGGCCTGATCCTGCCGGACGAGTTCATCCCGCTCGCCGAGCGGTCCGGGCTGATCCACCCGCTCACCGAGCACGTGCTCGAGCGCGCGTGCTCCCAGTGCCGCGAGTGGCGTGGCTCGGGCCTCGAGCTCAGCGTCGCGGTGAACCTGTCCGCCCGCAACCTCATCGAGGTGGATCTCGTCGAGCGCGTGCGCGGGCTGCTCGCACGCCACGACCTGCCGCCGTCCGCGTTGGTGCTCGAGATCACCGAGAGCACGATCATGGCGGACCCGGTCAAGACCACCAACGTGGTCCGGCGCCTGCGCGACGAGGGCTTGACGGTCTCGATCGACGACTTCGGCACCGGGTACTCGTCGCTCGCCCATCTCCGTCACCTCCCCGTCAGCGAGATCAAGATCGACAAGTCGTTCGTCTTCGGGATGCTCGAGGATCCGAGCGACGCGACGATCGTGCGCTCCGCGATCGAGCTCGCCCACAACCTCCATCTGGTCGCGGTGGCCGAGGGTGTCGAGACCGCCGGCGCCCGTGACGCGCTTGCTGCGCTCGGCTGTGATGTCGGTCAGGGCTACTACTTCGCCCGGCCGATGCCGGCGTCGGAGCTGACCACGTGGCTCGCGTCGCGCAATTCGCTCACCCCCGAGCAGCACTCCGGCGCCCGGTTCTGAGTTCGCGCGCCGTTCACAGTCGCGCGGCAGTCCGGCAACGGAGCGGCCCGAAGATCGCGGCCGTGGATACGACGGTGATCCCACCTCCCGACGTGCTCGACGACGCGATGCGGCCGTGGTCGCTGCCCTCGCTCGGCTCGGCACTCGCCGCCGGACCGTTCTGCCCCGAATGCGACCGCGACCTCTCGCTGGAACCGAGCCCGGCGACGATCGTCCTCTGCGAGACGTGCATCGACGCGGCTGCACCACCGGCGACCCACCCCCGCTAGCAAGCATCCGAGCGCGAATCGAAACCGGTCCCTAGCATCTGCGCCGATACTCGCGAGCGGGAGGTGCACGATGCAGGAGCGTGGGCGAATCGCGCTAGCCGAGGGGCTCGGGACGATGATCCTCGTGGTGGGGGGTCCCGGGACCGCCATCCTCGCCACCGGCACCTTCGCCGGGCCCAAGAGCACCGTGGGCATCCTCGGCGTCGCGCTCGCCTTCGGGCTCAGCCTGCTCTGCGCGGCGTACGCCATCGGCTCGATCTCGGGGTGTCACATCAACCCGGCCGTCACGATCGGGCTCTGGGCGATCAAGAAGACCGAGACCGCGCTCGTGCCCTTCTATCTCGTGGGCCAGGTGATCGGTGGCATCGTCGGCGCCGGGATCATCTTCGTCATCGCGAACAGCATCAGCGGGTTCAGCGCGAAGGCGAGCGGGTTCGCGGCGAACGGCTACGGCGCTCACTCACCCAGCGCGATCGCCCGGGGCGGGGCGGTGGCGGGTGGCTTCGACCTCGGAGTGGTCATCCTCGTGGAGGTCGTGTTCACCGCGCTCTTCGTCTTCGTGATCGCGAGCACCAGCCGCGGCTCGATGACGGTCGGATTCACCGGGCTCACCATCGGGCTCATGCTCACTCTGATCCACCTGATCACGATCCCGATCGACAACACCTCGGTGAACCCGGCCCGGAGCATTGCGACCGCGGTCTTCCAGCGGAGCTGGGCACTCGAACAGCTCTGGGTCTTCATCGTCTTCCCGATCATCGGTGGCCTCCTCGGCGCCCTGGTCTGGAAAGCCCTGGTCCCTGCGAGCGACCTCTAGTCGAAGATCTCCGCAGGACAACCGCCGCGCCGCGCCCACGGGGCGCCCTCCGGCGGTCTCTCGGTGCCATGAGCCTGGACGGTTCGTACAGTTTGTATTGCTCTGGGCACTTTCCCGCCTAAGATTTCCTGCTCGGGAGGCGGCAGGTCTGTGCCGATGAACCTCCTGACCAGGGATCTCGGGCACCGAGGAGCGAGCAGGCAATGCTGAACAGCCAGGCACGACAGTTCGGGGAGTCGCTGGTCGAGCGCCACGTCCTGGGCCGAGACGTCCTCGAGGATGCGCTCGACGAGTCGGCGCGCTTGGGTCTGCCGCTCCCGGCGATCCTGCTCCAGCGAGGCCTGGTGGGCCCGAAGGACGTCGCGGCCGCGATGAGCGTCGCGCTCGGGATGCGGTTCGTCGACTTCGACGAGGTCGCGGTCCAGCCCAAGGCCGCGCACACCGTGCCCGAGGCACTCGCCCGCAAGCACGCCGCCATCGGCGTGGAGATCGAGCTCGACTCCATCGTCGTCGCATTCGCGGATCCCGCCGACCATGTCGCGCTCGCCGAGGTCGCCTCGACCGTCCACACCGAGACCGGCCTGACCGTCGTTCCGGCCGGCGCGGAGCGCCAGGAGCTGCTCGCGGCGATCGAAGGCGCGTACGGCCCGGCCGACGAAGAGCACGACCGGCTCCTCGTCGGTGAGGGCATCGACCCCGAGCTGCACCGGATGTTCGAGCGCGTGCAGGAGATCGACGCGTCCGACCTTCACCTCGCCGCGGGCCAGCCGCCCCTCGTGCGCATCCTGGGCGACCTGCACCGGCTCACGGACTTCGAGGTCCTCACCGGATCGCGCATCCGCGAGCTCGTGTACTCGATCATCACCAAGCGCCAGCAGGAGACCTTCGAGGCGTCCCACGAGCTCGACACGAACTACACGGTGCCCGGCATCGCCCGCTACCGCGTGAACATCTACCTCAAGCGCAACGCAGTGGCGGTGTCGTTCCGCCAGATCCCGTACACCGTGCTGCCGTTCGAACGCCTCGGCCTCCCGGAGGCGGTGCGCCACTTCGCGGAGCTGCCGCGCGGTCTCGTACTGGTCACGGGCCCGACCGGTTCCGGCAAGTCGACGACCCTCGCTTCGATCATCGACCTCGTGAACCTGTCGCGACCGTGCCACATCATCACGATCGAGGAGCCGATCGAGTTCGTGCACGAGTCGAAGATGGCCCTCGTCAGCCAGCGTGACGTGGGCACCGACACCGCGTCGTTTGCAACCGCGCTGCGCCAGGCACTCCGCCAGGACCCCGACGTCATCCTCGTCGGTGAGATGCGCGACCTCGAGACGATCTCCACCGCGGTCACTGCGGCGGAAACCGGCCACCTCGTCTTCGCCACGCTGCACACGCAGGACGCGGCCCAGACCATCGACCGGATCGTCGACGCCTTCCCCGCCGAGCAGCAGGGCCAGGTTCGCATCCAGGTCGCGTCGACGCTCCAGGGAATCGTCACCCAACAGCTCGTCCCGACCGCGGACGGCACGGCCCGTGCCGTGGCCGCCGAAGTGCTCGTCGCGACGCCGGCCATCCGGAACCTCATTCGGGACGGAAAGATCCATCAGGTGTTCCCGATGATCCAGGCCGGGAGGAAGTTCGGCATGAACACGATGGACGAGCACCTGGGGTCACTCGTCAAGGAAGGTCGCATCACGCTCGAGGCGGCCCTGCTGCGCTGCCGCGACGCGAACGAGCTGAAGCGCAGCGTGGGAGTCCCGGTCAGCGCGTAGCGCCACCTCAGGGCCGGCCGGTCGCGCCTCCCGGCTCGCCGATCGGGCGCTTGAACAGCACCATGAACTCGCCCTCGTGGCCGTAGCCCCACGGGGCCATCGAGACCGCTTCCCAGCCTTCGAGACCGAGCGGGGTCAAGACCTCGGTCGACTCGCGCTTCCACGAGTGCTGCGCGCCGCCGACGAGCTCCATCCGGTACTCCCATTGCATTCGCGGGAGCGTAGACCGGCCGCACCGCAATGCGCCGTGACCATCGTTCCCGCTGAGGTGCGGGACCGGGAGCACCTGCGAGCTGCCGGCTCACGCGATGAAGGGCGAGAGTCCCGCGAGCTCCTCGAGGTGGCCGTCGTCGTGCACGAACAGACCCGTGACATGGTGCGCGTGGAGAAGCTCGGCGCCCGCGGCCGGGCCGGCGACGAACGCAGCCTTGGCGAGCACCTCGGCCGCGGCCGCGCTCTGAGCCAGGACCGTCACCGCAGCCAGGCCACTCCACGCCGGGCGGCCCGCGACCGGATCGACGAGGTGATGCTGCGGCGCGCCGCCGCGCGTCCACGCTCGGCGGAGGCGGGTGCTCGTCGCGACCGCGCCTTCGCCGAGCCGAAACGAGCGCCCCGGGGCCAGCGTGGGGTCGAGGTCCACCTGCCAACCCGCAGCCTCCGGAGGAGTGCCACTGACCCGGACATCACCGCCCAGGTTCACGCACACACCCTCGGCGCCGGCGGCAAGCAGCTCGGTCGTGAGCAGGTCCGCCGCGCGCCCCTTGCCGATTCCCCCCAGGTCCAGGTGCACGCCCGCGGGGATCTGCACCGCGGTGAGCAACGGCAGCATCTCGACGTCGCCGCATCCGGCTGCCGCCCCTGGAGCCGCGCCGTGCAGGTCCGCTTCGCCGCGCCGGCTGATCGCGTCGAAGTCGCGGTCGTAGCCCGCCCACTCGAGCGCGTCGAGCACGGTGGGATCGAAGCGTCCGTTGGTCCCGCGCCACGCCTCGACCGCGAGCGCGATCACGTCATAGGTGTCCCGTGACACCATCACCGGCGCGCCCCCGGCTGCATTGATCTTGCACAGCTCGCTCGTGGACTCGAAGCGCGACCAGCGCGCCTCGAGCTCACCGAGCCGGCGCCGCGCGATCCCCGGAAGACCCGGCGGACCTCCGAGGATCAACAGGCGCGCGGTGCTGCCCATCGAAGGGAACTCGGTGTCCGACCAGGCGGTGGCGACCGGCGTGCTCATCAGGTTCCTCCAGTGACAGGTGGCGGTGGGTGGGCCGCCTGCTCCGCCACGTTGTCGTCGTCCACGGGCCATCGGCGCTCGAGCGGGGTTCCACGCGGAGCGCCGCTCGCCGACCTATCGGCAGAAAGTGCCCTTGCACTTCAATTCCCCTTCTGCCCTGCGAGACTTCTCCGATGGAGCCCACGCCTCGCAGCACCGTCCGGCGGCTCGCGCAGCTCGCGGTCTACGACCC
>JADGON010000264.1 GCA_017882945.1 Acidimicrobiia bacterium
GATGGCGATACGCCTAGCGGAACACCTCGGGACCAAGCTTCGCCAGTGACACGCGCATACGCCCGTCGAGCGGTCACTCTCCGAATGAGGCGCTCATGCTGCTGTCGCGGCCGAGCGACCATGCCGCCGATAGCGTCCGTTCGCCACGCCGGTAGCCGTCGATAGGCGCGACCACAGTCGTGCTGCCGACCCGCACAAATGGATACCTATGGCGCCGACTGTTCCCCGGATCTGCCAAGAGTCGGACGTTTCGCATGGCGGTGCTCAATCGCTGGCGGGCTGGAGAGGAGCGGGTATCTGCCGACCGCAGGAAGTAGGGTCGAGCGACGTACCGCGTCGAGACCGAGACTCTCGACCCGGTGAACTGTTCTCGTCCGCACACTGCGGGTTTGGACTGCGGGGTCGAGGCGGGTCGATTCGAATGATCGTCTGACGTTAGACGAGGAGATCTGCGGTGGAGGGCGTTGAGTCTTGGGGTGGCCGGTTCCCGGTCAACGACATCATCAATCTCCTCGACCACTTCCCCACGCATAACCTGGGTGAGAGCACGTCCCAGGATTTGGTGTTCGGTGAGCTCCTCGACGTGATTGGGATGGACGCCGTCCGGGACCTACGTCTGGGCTACGGCAGTGCCGTCGGCAGTGCACCTTTGCGGGACAGAATCGCGGACATAAGCGGCGTCCCGGCGGAGCATGTCGTGACGACCCAGGGAGTCGGGCTCGCCCTGTTCCTACTCGCGTTCGAGCAGTGCCGGGCCAGTGACGAAGCCGTCATCACGACGCCATGCTTCCCGCCGAGCCGGGACGCGCTGACCGGCGCCGGGGTCACGGTGATCCCGGTCCGCTTGGACTTCGATGACGGCTACCGCTTGGACGTGGAGGAGATCGTCCACCACCTCGGGCCGGATGTGGGCGGACCTCGATCCGATCGGACGTCACCGAACCGGCGGCTACCGCCGTTTCGCCTGGACACCCGAGGATGCCGCCCTGCGCGAGTGGTTCGCCGGTGAGGCGACGGCCCGCGGGCTCGAATTGACCACGGACCGCGCCGGCAACCAGTGGGCGTGGTGGGGCGACCCTGATTCGTCCGGACCCGGAGTCGTCGCCGGTTCGCACCTGGATTCCGTACCGGACGGCGGCGCGTTCGATGGACCGCTCGGGGTGGTATCGGCGCTGCTTGCGGTCACTGCGCTGCGTGACCGGGGATTCCGTCCGGCCCGTCCGATCGGGGTCGTGAACTTCGGCGACGAGGAGGGCGCTCGTTTCGGGGTCGCCTGCGCCGGCTCCCGGCTGATCACCGGTGCGCTGGCGGCCGATCGTGCTCTCGGGCTGCGCGACGGCGAGGGGACGGCGCTCGCCGATGCGCTCGTCCAACTGGGTCATTCGACCGACGTCGGGCGCGACGACGAGACGCTGCACCGGATCGGCACCTTCATCGAGCTGCACGTGGAGCAGGGACGCAGCCTTGTCGATCTCAAGCGACCGATCGCGGTGAGCGACTCCATCTGGCCACATGGGCGGTGGCGACTGGACCTGCTCGGTGAGGCCAACCATGCCGGCACCACGCCGTTGGCCGACCGCCGAGACCCGATGCTCGCGCTGGCAACCGCGATCACCTCAGCGCGTACCGAGGCGGAGGCGCGGGCCTGCCTGGCCACCGTCGGCAAGGTGCTGGTCGAGCCGAACGGGGTGAACGCGATCCCGTCGCGAGTCACCGGTTGGCTCGACGCTCGTGGCCCGGACGAGGGCGGGGTGCTGGCGCTGGTGGCCGCGGTCGCCGAGGCGGTCGGCGTGGAGGCGACGAACGAATCGTTCACCAGCACGACGTTCTTCGATCGCGCGCTCGTCGCCCGGCTGGCCCGCTGTCTCGACGACGCGCCCCTGCTGAGCACAGGTGCGGGTCACGACGCGGGGATTCTTGCGGCGTCCGGTATTCCCGCCGCGATGCTGTTCGTGCGGAACTCGACGGGTATCTCGCACTCGCCGGCCGAACACGCAGAGACCGATGACTGCCTCACCGGCGTCGACGCTCTCGTCACGGTGCTCGAGAACCTCTCCGGCTGATCATCGCGGGGCCTTCGGACCGCACGCAGGGACGGGAAGGTCCGTGGATCACGTTTTACCAACGCCGATGTTGATCACCCGCCGTCGGCGGCGCCTACCCGGAACTGTCGGTGCCCTGGTTTAGCGTCGGCGTAGTCGACGAGAGGCAGGCTCCGTGCAGCAACAGCTGAGTGCCGACGAGGTAGCGCTACGCCACGTGGTGGGACCGGTGACGTTCCTGCGAGCCCGCGAATACGCCAGTCGGGGCGCAGTCCTCGATCCGCAGTGGCGCCAGGATCGCTCCCATGTCTACGGCCGGGTCCGCGGGAGCGCCCGCGCGCCCTATACGGCGATCGCAGTTGTGACCAAGACCGACGACGGCACGCTCGCCTCGTTCCGCGGCAGCTGCACGTGCCCGGTCGGCGTCAACTGCAAGCACGCGGTGGCCCTGCTGCTCGCCGCACTGCCAGACGATGTTCGTGCCGA
>JADGON010000265.1 GCA_017882945.1 Acidimicrobiia bacterium
TACACCGGGAACCGCGCGGGGAGCACCCCCGGCGACGTGCTCACCGCGATCTCGACCGACCGGGTGTTTCGCATCCCTGCGATCCGGCTCGCCGAAGCGCAGGCGCGCCAGGGACGACCGACGTACATGTATCTGTTCACCTGGGCGACGCCCGTCATGGGCGGCAAGCTCAAGAGCTGCCATGCGCTCGAGCTGCCGTTCGTCTTCGACGCGATCGACGCGCCCGGCCTCGCAATGCTCACGGGGGACGGACCCGAGCGTCAGGCGATCGCGGACGCGATGCACGCGGCCTGGATCTCGTTCGCGCGCACCGGCGACCCCGGATGGCCTCGCTACGACCTCGACCGCCGCGCCACCCAGCGCTTCGACTCCACGCTCGAGGTCCTCGACGACCCCATGGGCGACGAGCGCGCCCTCTGGGATGGCTCGCGCTAGCTACTGGATGACGGAGCCGCCGTCGACGGCCATGGCGTGCCCGACAACGAAGCTCGCGGCGTCCGAGCAGAGCCAGACGATGGCCGCGGCGATCTCCTCCGGGCGGCCGAGCCGGCGCATCGGCACGGCGTTGCGCATCATCTTCTCGATCTTCTCGTCGCCGCCCATGAAGCCCTCGAGCATCGGGGTGCGGGTGCTGCCCGGGCACACGCAGTTGATCCGGATCCCGAGCGCCGCGTACTCGAGTGCGCTGGCCCGAGTCAGCCCGACCACGCCGTGCTTGCTCGCCACGTACGCCGGCAGCCCTGCGAAGCCCACGAGGCCCGCACCGGACGCGACGTTCACGATCGCGCCGCCACCCTGACTCAGCATCACCGGGATCTCTGAGCGCAGGCAGTAGAAGACGCTGTCCAGGTTCAAGGTGATGGTCCGGTGCCAGTCATCGATGTCGTAGTCCGCGGTCATCCCACCCTTCCCGGTGGTCCCCGCGTTGTTGACGGCGAAGTCGAGCGCTCCGAATGCGGCGACGGACGCCGCGACCATCGCGGCCACTGCTTCCGGGTTCGTCACGTCCGTCTGCACGAAGAGCCCATCGCCGCCCACGCCGGTCAGGAGGTCGACGGTCTCGCGGCCGGCGCGGTCGTCGACTTCGGCGACAAGCACCTTGGCACCGCCCTCGGCGAACGCGATCGCGGTCGCCCGCCCGAGCCCCGACCCGCCGCCGGTGACGAGCGCGACCTTTCCGTCGAACTGGCCGGGAGGCGTCGTCATGCGAAGAACTCCCCACCGTTCACGTCGAGGGACTGCCCGGTGATCATGCGAGACATGCCCGAAGCGAAGAACACGATCGCCTCGGCGATGTCCTCCTGGGGTGGGATCTCGCCGAGCGGGATGCTCTGCGTGATCTCGGCGACGACCTCGTCGGGCGTGATCCCGCGCTCGCTCACCTGCCATTCGATGTAGGTCTGCACGTTCGGACCGAGGATCCACCCTGGGACGACCGCATTGACCCGGATGCGATGCGGCGCGAGATCGATGGCCATCGACTTCGTCGCCGTGAGCAACGCGCCTTTCGACGTCGAGTAGCCGCCGTCGTTCGGCCGGATCAATCGCGCGCTCATCGACGCGATGTTCACCACCGAGCCACCACCCCGGGCCTTCAGCGCGGGGACGCACGCCTGGACCAGTTGGAGCGGGCCCCAGAGGTTGACCTCGTAGACCTTGCGCCAGAAGACCAGGTCCGCGGACTCGAAGGGCTCGGAACGGTCGCCCCGGAACGCGCTGTTGACGACCACGTCGATGCCACCGAGCGCGTCGGCCACCGTCGCCGCGACGCGGGCGCAGTCGTCGGGGTTCGCCACGCTGCCGGGTACCACGACCGACCGTCCGCCCAGTGCCTCGATCTCGGCCGCGACCTCCTCGAGCCGGCTCTCGGTCCTCGCCACGAGGCCCACCGCCGCACCCTCCCGGGCGAGCGCGAGCGCCGCGGCCTTTCCCAAGCCGGCTCCGACCCCGGTGACGATGGCGACCTTGTCCGCGAGCAGCATGGGCTTCCCTCCTCCCGGGGACCTCCCGGGATCTGGCAGGGTGTCAGGCGCGCCAAGCCGTCGGCAACCTGATGAGGAGCAGCATGATCAAGCGCATCGCCTTCGTGGTTCGGAATCCGAGCCTCTCGATCGACGAATTCCATGCGCGTTGGCGCGGCCCCCACGCCGACCTGTTCGCGAAGAACCCCGCGGTCCAGGACCACGTCCTGCGCTACGAGCAGAACCACCGCAAGCCCCGCGACTATGACCGGACCGACACCCCCTACGACGGTGCCGTGATCCAGTGGTTCGAGAGCATGGACAACGTGGAGACGATGCGGACCGACTCCCGTTGGGCAGAGGTCCAAGCGGACGTGTCCACGCTGCTGGACACCAATCAGACGCTGGAGATCTTCACCGAGAACGAGCAGGTCGTGATCGCCGGGCCCGACGTGCGCCCCGAGCCGCTCACCAAGCTCGTGTGCGGGGTGCGCAAGAAGCCGGGCATGGATCGCGAGGCCTTCCACAAGTACTGGTGGGAGGTACACGGCCCGCTGAACCGTGAGACACCCGCGGTGCGCAAGTACTTCATCCGCTACGAGCAGAACCACCGCCTCGCTTCGGACTACGCGCGCACCGACGTGGATCTCGAAGGTGTGACGTGCGAGTGGTTCCCGTCGACCCGAGCCTTCTTCGGCATGGCCACCGACCCGGACAGCCGTGACGTCATCCGCGCGGACGAGGAGAACTTCCTCGACACCGAGAACCTCACCTGGATCCTCACCGACGCCGAAGAGGTCATCTTCGACCGCCGCTAGCGCGGCGTCAGAGGCAGAGCTCCGCCATGGTGCGGAGGGTGTTGGCGTCGCCGTAGAGGAGCATCGTGGTGACGCACGACTCGCGCCACGCCTCGAGGTCGTCGCGGATCTTCTCCTTCGGGCCGATCAGCGCCGTCTCCTCGATCAGCGACATCGGCACCAGCGCGGCGGCCTCCTCCTTCTTCCCTTGGAGGTACAGGTCCTGGATCTCGCGCGCCTCGGCTTCGTAGCCCATCCGACCGAACACGTTGGCGTGGAAATTCACCTCGCGCGCGCCCATGCCTCCGATGTACAACGCGAGCACCGGGCGCAGGAAGCCCGCAGCCTCCTCCACGTCGTCATGGATGATCACCGGGACGGTCGCCGCGACCTCGAAGTCGTCGGCGCTGCGCAGCGCCCCGGATCGAGCGAACCCCTCGGCCAGCGCGTCGCGATAGAAGCCGTCGACGCGCGGGGAGAAGTAGATCGCGAGCCAGCCGTCCGCGATCTCCGCACTGAGCGCGACGTTCTTCGGACCCTCGGCCGCCAGGTAGATCGGCAGGTCCTTGCGGAGGGGGTGCGTGATCGACTTCACCGGCTTCCCGAGCCCGGCGCCACCGGGGTACGGCAGCGTGTAGTGCTCCCCCGCGTAGCTCACCGGCTCGTCGCGCGCGAGCACCTTGCGAATGATCTCGACGTACTCCCGGGTACGGGCGAGCGGCTTCGGATACGGCTGGCCGTACCAACCTTCGACCACCTGCGGACCGGACGCGCCGAGTCCAAGGATGAACCGGCCGCCCGTGAGGTGGTCCATCGTGATCGCCGCCATCGCCATCGCGGTCGGCGTGCGCGCGGCAATCTGCGCGATCGAGGTACCGAGCTGGATCCGGCTCGTCTGCGATCCCCACCACGCCAGCGGCGTGAGCGCGTCGGACCCGTAGGCCTCCGCGGTCCAGGCGGAGTCGTAGCCGAGCCGTTCGGCTTCGGCGAGGAGCTCCGGCGCGTTGAGCGGCGGTCCCGCGCCCCAGTACCCGATCATGAACCCGAGCTTCAGCTGCTTCGACAT
This sequence comes from Acidimicrobiia bacterium, assembly GCA_017882945.1. Taxonomy (GTDB): domain Bacteria; phylum Actinomycetota; class Acidimicrobiia; order IMCC26256; family JAENVU01; genus Chersky-806. Next base: position 3,825 of record JADGON010000265.1, read on the forward strand.
GGCCGGGGATCCTAGGGCCCGCTACGAAGGGTGGATGCGGGCGGAGGCCCGGACCTGGTCACCGACCATGAACCAGACCGCGAGGGCATCGGCCCGGTCGACCACGAGCTCGGGTTCGTCACCGGGGTCGATCCCCGCCTTGAACTCGATCTCGCACCGCCCGATCCGGCGCCCTTCGAGCCAGCCGACCAGCTCGTCTTCGACCGCGGACCAGTAGACCGCGTTGTTGACGTGCCCGAAGACGTCGAAGTCGGTGATGCGCAACGGCCACGGCCGGCGCGGCGCGGCGGGTGGCGGCGGCGGATGCTGGAGCCGGGCGCTGACCTTGTGCCCGCGCACTTCCTCGCCGTACACCTCGAAGAAGCGGGGTGGAAGCGAGTGGGGCGCGCCGGTGTCGAGGCTGACATAGACCCAGACCGCACGGGCGACGGCGCACACCCCACCTTCGACCTCACGGGTGTCGGCGAGCGAGGTCGAACGTTCGGCCCAACGGCTCCCGACACCGGAGCACCACGTCGTGAGCTCGAGGTCCTCGTAGATCGCCGGCAGCCGGGTCACGTCGAGCTCCATGCGCCGCAGCACCCAGCCGCGATCGTCGGACACATCGTCCGCGTCCTCGGCGTCGTTGGTCGCCAGGTCCTGGAGGAACCGGGCGAGGGCGTCGAGCCGCAGCCGACCCGACACCGACGCATCCCCGAGGAACACTCTGCGTCCGGTCGTGAACGTCCGAAGGGTCACGCGGCCGCCTCGGCGAGCGCGGCGACGAGTTGATCGACGTGGTCGGGAGCGCCATGGGGGCCGAGACCGCGCACGCGAGGCGGCAGCTCGAGCTGGACACCACCACCACGGGTTCGATTCACCGGGTTCTCGGGATGCAGGCCGCGCAACGGCGACGGGATCGCGGCGAGATCGTCGATGATCTCGTACCCCTCGAGACCCGCTCGCAACACGCGGCCGACCCGCGCGGCCAGGTCCCGGTCGCGCCCGCCGAGGAGCAAGCGGGTCCAGAACCCCTCGCGCCCGTAGCCGTGGATGGACACGACGTGATCGACGTGATCGACGAAGCTCGTCAGCGCCGGGGAGGCCTCGGGCACGACGAGGTGCGACGGCAGGTGCCACCGGAAATCCTCGGGCTGCTCGACCGCATAGAGCGAAGCTCCCGACTCCTCGGCCGCGCGAATCGCGATCTCCGCGGTGCCGCGCTCGAGTGATCCCCCGTGGATCGCCATGAAGCCGAAGCGCGATCGGAGCTCGACCCGTTCGGTGACACCGGGCGAAGCGAGGAGGTCGGCGAACACGATGGCGAGGCTAGGCGTCGCGCTGCGCTCCACTCGGGTCTGGCCCGAAGCGCGCCGGCGAGAACGCCGCGAGATCGAGCTCGGGCGCTTCCCCCTGCACGAGCTGGGCGACGAGGTGCGCGCTGTACGGCCCGAGCAGCAGGCCATTGGCCCCGTGGCCCGTGCAGACGAACGCGTTGTCCCACCCGGGAAGCGCACCCAGGACCGGCGCATCGTCGGCGCTGACCGGCCGGAGCCCGGCCCGGACCTCCAGGAACGTGGCTTCGGCCAGGCCCGGAGCGAGCCGCAGCATCTCGGAGAACAGCTGGCGCATCCCCGCGGCTGTGGGGCGGGCATCGAAGCCCGCGTCGGGTTCGAGCGTCGCGCCGACCGCGACCCGGCCGTCGGCCCAGGGGACGATGTACTGGCTCAGGAGCGGTGAGACAATCGGCCAGCTCGCAGTGGCGACCCCTTCGAGGCGCAGGTGCACGATCTGGCCCCGAACCGGAAGGACCGGGATGGTTGCATCCAAGCGAGAGGCCAGGGCCGGTGTCCACGCTCCCCCGGCGATCACCACCGCGTCGCACTTCGTGGACACACCGGCCGTCAGCACTTCGGTGACGCGTCCGCCTGCGGTCCGGACGTCGTCGACCCCGCCGTGGACAACGGTGAGGCCCCGAGCGATCGCGGCGTCGAGCAGGGCCGCGGTCATCGACCGTCCGTCGATCCGCGCGGCCTCCGGGCTGTACCACGCGGCCCGCATCTCACCGAGCGGAGGGAAGCGCCGGCGTGCCTCCTCGGGGGTGATCTCCTCCACCGCAACCCGACGATCGCGTGCGAGCGCGAGGTTTGCCGCGAAGAGGTCGTCCTCCCACTCGCGGAATGCGACGCGCAACAGACCCGTGACCGCGTACCCAGTGACCCGGGTGCCATCACCTTCGAGTCTGGGCACCAACGAGCGGTAGTGCTCCCCCGAGCCCATTGCGAGCGCGAACCAGCTCGCGTCCTCGACGCTCATGGATTCCGGCGACAGGATGCCCGCGCCCGCATCGGTCGCGCGACCGGCATCGTGACGATCGACGAGAACGACCCGCGCGCCCATCGTGACCAGTTCGTAGGCGAGCGCGGTCCCGACGAGTCCGCCGCCCACGACCGCGACGTCGAAGCCCGTCGGCGAGCTCACTCGGCGGGACCTCGCCGCACCGAGCTCGCTAGGCGGCGCGCTTCTCCCGTCGAGCCTGAGCAGTCCCGACGTGCGTGCTCAGGTCCACGACCAGAGCGAGGATCACGAAGAACCACCCGAAGCCTGTGACCCCGCGCACCGGTGCGTAGACGACCGCCCAGGCGAGCGTGGTCCATGGCAGCAGGATGAACCCGGCCAGGCCCATCCAGAACGAGGTGAACGCGACGCTCATGCGGTCCGTGAACAGCCACGTGAAGAAGATCGCGATCCGTGGTGACAGCATCGCGAGCAGTGCGATGACGCATCCGCAACCCATAGACGCGGGACACTACCGGCTAGCCGACCGCGGCGATGAGTCGATCGAGCTCGGCGATGTCCGTGGTCGTCGGGACCAGCACGACCTCGTTGCAGCCGGTCTCCGTGAGCGCGGCGAGCGTCTCCCGCAGCGCACCGGGGTCCGAGAGCCGGCACAACGCGGCCATCGCCCGAGCGGCACTGTCACCGAAGGTCGACAAGTACTGGTAGGCGTACTCGAAGAGCCGATCCGTCGCGTCGTCACCGAGGGCGAACCACGAGCTCGTCGAGAGCCATGGCCGCTCGTCACGGTCTGCGTCGACCCACGCCTCCTCCGCCCGACGGAACGTCGCGTCGACGCCTGCAGGGTCAGGACCCAGGTCCCATCCGGCCAGACCGGCCGCCCACCGCGCGCTGCGCGCGAGCGACTTCGGCCCCATCGACGCGGTGAGCAGCGGTGGACCTCCCGGCTGCACCGGCGCCGGACCGATCGGCGGGAGCCCCTCGACGACCGGCTCACCGCTCCAGACCCGCTGCATGACTGCCACCTGCTCGTCGAGGCGGGCGAAGCGGCGCCCGAACGGCACACCCAGCGCCTCGTAGTCCTGGTCGCGCCCGCCAACTCCCACGCCGACGGTCAACCGCCCGCCCGAGAGCACGTCGATGGTCGCCATCTGCTTCGCGAACCGCACCGGATCGTGGATCGGCAGCACCGCGACCGTCGACACGATCCGCACGCGCTCGGTCGCCGCCGCCGCGAAGGCGAGCGTGGTCACGAGCTCGTGGCTCGGGTACGCGATGCGCTCGCCGACGGAGACACTGGAGAACGGACCCTCGTCCACCCTCCGGCACCACTCGAGGATCACCGCGCGATCCGCGCCGCGGACGAACGACGGCAACGTCAACCCGATGTCCACCGGCTCGACCCGCTACGCGTTCTTCGGGACGTCCTTGAACGGGGCACCCTTGTTCGGGTCGGGCTCCTTGGGCAGACCGAGCACGCGCTCTCCAAGGATGTTGCGCTGCACCTGGTCGGTGCCGCCGTAGATGGAGGGACCGGGCGAGAACAGGATCATCTCCTGGACCCCACCCCCGTGTGCAGCGTCCTTGCCCATCAGCATCGTCTCGGCGCCGAGGATCTGCGTGCCGACCTCGCGGTTGAGCCGCAGCATGTCGCTCATCATGAGCTTGGCCATGTTGGGTGCGCCCGCGCTCGCATTGCCCCCGCGAGCCCGCAACGACGAGAACTTGCCGATCTGCTGCAGCGAGTACATGCGGGCCAGGTTCTGGCGGACGGTCGGGTCGCCGGCGCGGCCGGTGTCCTTGGCCAGCTTGATGAGGCTCTGGGCCATGTTGAGCCCTCCACCGCCGGTCCCACCGGTGCGGACCTGGCCGACGAGGTCGCCGACGCGCTTGTCCAGCTGCCCGGAGAGCGGCCCCGGGAACGCGGAACCCGCCGCGCCGCTCCCGCCACTGCCCAACCCCGCTCGCTCGGCCGCGAGCGTGGTGTTCGTGACCGCCCAACCGTTGTTGAGGCCGCCGATCATGTTCCAGTCCGGCACGCGCGCGCCGTCGATGAACACCTCGTTGAACATGGCGCGACCCGTCATCTCCCGCAACGGCCGGATCTCGACGCCGGGCTGGTCCATCTCGAACGCGAAGTACGAGATGCCGGTGTGCTTCGGCGCGTCCGGGTTCGTGCGCGCGATCAGCATGCCGAGGTTGCAGATCTGCGCGGTGGACGTCCAGACCTTCTGACCGGTGATGACCCACTCGTCACCGTCGCGTTCGGCCTTGCACTGGAGCCCGGCCAGGTCCGAACCGGCGCCCGGCTCGCTGAAGAGCTGGCACCACGCGTCCTGGCCGTTGAGGATGCGCGTCAGCCAGAGGTCCTTCTGCTCACGCGTGCCGTGGGCCACGATCGTCGGGCCCGCGAGCAGGTAGCCGAGACCCGCCGGCGGCCCGATCGCACCCGCCTTCGCGAGCTCCTCGTTCACCACGTTGGCCAGCGCGCGGTTGTAGCCGCGCCCGAAGTCCTCCTCGGGCCAGGTCGGTGCGCCGTACCCGGAGCGCATGAGGCGCTCCCACCACTCGGCGACGGTGAGGTCCGGGTCCCAGCTCTCCGCGAGCCAGGACTGCACCTGTTCGCGCACCAGCTCGGCAGTGATCACAGCCATCGGGACTCCTTCACGTTCCTTCGATGAGCTCGAGGACGATCTCCGAAGGACGCGCGATGACCGCGCGCTCGCCCCGGAAGACGACCGGCCGCTCCATGAGCTCGGGGTGGACGAGCAGGAGCTCGACGACCGTGTCACGGCTCGTGTAGTCGGCCGGGTCGAGCCCGAGCTCCTTGAACCGCTTGTCCTTGCGCACCAGGTCACCCGGCGGGTTCGGGATCGCGTCCACGATGCGTTCGAGCGCGGCGCGGTCCGGCGGCGCCTTGAGGTACTCGACGACATCGGTGTCGACGCCCCGTTCCCGCAGGATCTCGAGCGCGCCGCGGGA
>JADGON010000266.1 GCA_017882945.1 Acidimicrobiia bacterium
TCGCGGCCGGGTTGGTCAAGGTCGTGTTTGCCACCGAGACGCTGTCGCTCGGCATCAACATGCCGGCGCGGTCCGTGGTCATCGAGAAGCTCTCCAAGTTCACCGGGGAGCACCACGAGTTCCTGACCCCCGGGGAGTACACGCAGCTGACCGGCCGTGCGGGTCGCCGCGGGATCGACGAGGTCGGGTACGCGATCGTCTGCTGGAGCCGGTTCGTCCCGTTCGACCAGGTCGCCGGCCTTGCCTCGCGCCGCACATACGCACTCACATCATCGTTTCGCCCGACCTACAACATGGCTGCGAACCTCGTCGCGCGGTACCCGGCCGACGTCGCCCACCACCTGCTGAACCTCTCGTTCGCCCAGTACCGCGCCGACCGGGACGTCGTGGCGCTGGAGCGCCAGCTGGAGCGGAACCGGGAGCTGCTGGAGCGCCAGCACGGCGCCGCGACCTGCGAGCGCGGGGATGTCGCGGACTACCGCGAGCTGCTTGCGGCCCGGGACTCCGCGCGGCGCGATCCGGGTCGGGGCCGCAAGATCCTCGATGCCATCGACACGCTGCGGCCCGGTGACGTGCTCGCGGTTCGGCGCGGGGGAGGGCGCGCGGTGGTCCTCAAGCACGAGGGCAGCCGCAGCGGGTCCCGCGTCCTCGCCCTCGGGTCGAGTCGGGACGTGTTCCGCCTCGGACCCGCGGACTTCGACGGCCCACCGCGGCCCATCGCCAACATCGAGCTGCCCAAGCCCTACGCCCCGCGCAGCTCGGCGTACCGGAAGGGCGTGGTCGAGGCGATGCGCTCGATCAAGAGCAGCGAGCCCACCGGCCGGAACGCCGACCGGGCGGACGCGGATCGCTTGCGCGAGGACCGGGAGCAGCGGATCGCGCAGCATCCGGTGGCGTCCTGTCCCGAGCTCTCGATCCACCTGCGTGCCGCGGGCGCCGTCGAGCGCCTCGAACGCGACGTCGCCCGGCTCGAACGGAGGGTGCGCAGCCGGAGCGAGAGCCTCGCCCGGCAGTTCGACCGGGTGCTGCGGGTCATCGAGTCGTGGGGCTATGTGGACGGCTGGGAGCTGACCGACGCGGGCCACCTCCTCGCCCGGCTGTACTCCGAGTGCGACCTGCTGCTCGCCGAGGCACTGCGGATCGGGCTGCTCGACGGGTTGACCGAGCCCGAGCTCGCCGCGTTCGCGAGCTGCTTCACCTACGAGCGGCGGGGGCCCGAGGACGCGGGGCTGCCCCCGGTCCACTGGCCGAGCAGCCGGGTGGCCAAGCGGAGCCGGGAGCTCGAGCGCCTCTGGCGGGACCTCAGCGCCAACGAGGACGACGCCGGGCTCCCCGAGACCCGGTCCCCGAATCCGGGGCTCGCGGCGGCCATGCACGCCTGGGCGACCGGAGACACGCTCACCGAGGTGCTCGACGAGGACGAGGACCTCACCGGCGGCGACTTCGTGCGCCACGTGAAGCAGGTGATCGACCTGCTCCACCAGATCGGCGACGTCGCCCCCGCCCCCGAGACGGCCGAGGCGGCCCGCGGCGCGGCCCGAGCGTGCTTCCGCGGCGTCGTCGCCGCTTCGAGCCTCCTGCGCCCATGAGCCGTCTCCCACCCCGAGCCGCGCCCCGGCCCGGCGAGGTCCCGCCGTCTGCTGCATCTCCGGCGGTGGAGGCCACATCTGCCACAGACAGACGGAGCCCGGAGGAGTGATCAGGCCGGGCGAGGCTTGGGGGGAGCCGGTCACGGGGGCTCCGGACCTCGAGGTCAGCGGGGACGACGCGGACCTGGCTCGGATCCTGGACACCCATCAGGGGGCGCTCGTGCGGTTCCGCGCCTCGCCGGACTCGGATTTCGCCCGCGCGCTCGGGCTCTCGGCCACCGGCGAACCCACCGGGCTGGCGGCAACCGTCGACGCCCTGACGGTGCAACCCGGCGGTCACGCGATCAACGCGGTGGTGCTCGGGGCGCCCCCGAGCCGGGTCCGTGCCACCACCCCGACCGCCCGGCTCCGGGTCCGGGTCAACGGGCGGGACCTCACCGCCGGTCGCGCGACCACCGTGGTCATCGCGAACGGCCAGTTCCTCGACGGCCTGGACGTCGTGCCCCGCGGCCACCCGGGCGACGGGCGGGTCGAGGTCCAGGTCTACGCGCTCCGTCGGGGCGAGCGCCGTGGCATGCGGGCCCGGCTCCCACAGGGGGTCCATCTCCCGCATCCGCGCATCACCACCGTGACCGGGCGCGAGGTCGAGATCCATGTCGAAAGCGGCCGCCTGCCGCTCACGGTCGACGGCATCGCCCGCGGGGATGTCGCCGACCTGACCGTGAAAGTGATCCCCGGAGCGCTTCGTCTCGTGCTCTGAGCCGGGCGCCGCCGCATCCCCGCCCGATGGGCGCGGGACCAGTATCCTCGGCGGTCCGATGCAGTACGTGGCGGAGCACTTCACCTCGGACGAACAGGACATCCTCCGCCCGTACTTCACGAACATCGACGGCCCGGTGTTCGCCCTCGTGAACCTGCCCGAGGTCGTGAAGGGCGCGCTGTTCGCGCGGTACTCGCGCTCGGACAAGACGCTGCGCCGACTGTTCCTCGACGAGTTCGTCGGCACGCTCGACATCACGGGCGACCTCACGATCGACGCAAGCGTCGGGCTCAAGCGCGCCGAAGAGCTCTACGACCGTATCTTCCTCGAGTACGGCGACGACTCCGTCGCGCAGCTCGGGGGAGTGCACCTCGCGTGCGAGCAGGCCTCCAACCTGTTGACGAAGGTGCTCGAGTGGGGCCGGCTCATGGCCTATCTCGAGCAGTCGACGCGCTACATCGCGTACGACAGCCGGCTCGGCGGTCGCTACCGGTACCTGCGTCCCCAGGAGGTGCTCGAGTCGCCGCTCGGCGTGCGCTACATCGGCGAGCTCGACGCGCTGTTCGCGAGCTACACCGACAGCCTCACGCGGATGCTCGAGTGGGCACGCGAGCGGTACCCGAAGGAACCGGGCGACTCGGACTTCGTGTACAAGCAGACCATCAAGGCGAAGGCGTGTGACGCGGTACGCGGCATGCTTCCCGCGGCGACGCTCTCGAACGTCGGCATCTACGGCACCGGGCAGGGCTACGAGCAGCTGCTGCTCCGCATGCGGGCCCATCCGCTGCCCGAGAGCCGCCAGTACGCAGACCTGATCCTCCACGAGCTGCGCAAGGTCGTGCCGTCGTTCCTGACCCGGGTCGACCGGCCCGAGCGGGGCGGTGCCTGGAGCCGCCACCTCGAGGAGACCCGGGACCACACGGCGGCCGTCGTGCACCGGATCTTCGCCGACGAGGAGCCCGAGCCCCGGCCCGGAGTGGTGCTGACCGACTTCGACCCCGAGGGCGAGGACAAGGTGCTCGCGGCGATCTGCTACCCGAAGACGTCGCTGCCCGAGGACCAGATCCTGGCGCGCGTGCGCCGGCTCGCGACCGACGAGCGCGCCTCGCTGCTCGCGGCGTACGTGGGGGAGCGGACGAACCGTCGCCACAAGCCGGGTCGCGCGTTCGAACGCACGGACTACCGCTTCGACGTGCTCGCCGACTACGGCGCGTTTCGCGATCTGCAACGTCATCGAATGCTCACGATCGAGTGGCAACCGTTAACACCGAAGCACGGATACGAGGTGCCGGACTCCGTCGCCGAAGCGGGGGAGGCACCGGCGTTCGTGCAGGCGATGGAGCGCTCCGCCGCGCTCCACGGCGCGATGGCGTTCCGGTTTCCGGAGCAAGCATCCTACGCAGTGTCACTCGCGTACCGCCTGCGCTTCGTCATGCAGATGAACGCACGCGAGGCGATGCATCTCATCGAGCTGCGTACCACACCGCAAGGGCATCCGGCCTACCGACACGTCGCCCAGGAGATGCACCGGCTCATCGCGGAGGAAGCAGGACACCGCGCGCTCGCGGCCGCGATGAGCTTCGCGGACCACGAGGTGTACGAGCTCGAGCGGCTCAGCTCCGAACGCGCCGCGGAGTCACGTCGCGCCGCGCGTTCGTGACGGGCCCGCACAGCGCGTCACGAAGGGATTCGTGCGAAAAAATTCTGGACCGTGTGACCTGCGCCGACGCGCGGCACCGCAGGTCAGAGGACCGCTCGCGCGACGTGAGGCGCTTGACAGGAGTGGCCTCGGTCTGGCTTCCTACGCACTGCGTCTTCTGTCCGGGCGGACTTGACCTCTTCTGATCTTCGAAGTGGGTGGGCCCGCGCGACAGTCGGGGCTGGGGGTCCAGGAGACCAAGTAGAGAACGCTGGAATAACCCGTCGGCTCTGCCGGCCGGGCCAAACAGTGGCCCCAACGGTCTCCTGGACCCCGCACTTCTCTCCACGCCGGCGCTCGCACGGCGGGATGGCACGCAACCGGGTGCCGGGTCGGCAGGGAATACCCGACGCCTGAACCGGGTTGGCCCGGTGCTCGAGACCCCCGGCGCTATAGTGCGCGCCCTCAAGCCCCGGGAACACGCAAGCCCCGGATCCCCCCGAACCCCGGAAGACCGTGATGGCCGACGACGACGAATTCGACGACGGGCCCGACCTCGAAGAGGAGGTCGATCTCGAAGATGACGACCTCGATCTCGAGGTCGACGTGGTTGCCGAGGTCGAGGTCGACGACGAGCTTCTCGAAGAAGAGGACCCTTTGAAGGTTGTCGCAGTACCGGCAGTCGGCACGCCCGCGCCGGTCGAGGAGAGCTCCGAAGAGGAAGACGACGACGTCGTCGACCTCGAAGAGGAGCTCCACCCCGACGACGTCGAAGAGCCTCTCGACGTGTTGCTCCACGAGCGGACCACGAGCGACCGCCTCGACGAGGAGGCCAACGACCTCGAAGACGACGAGCTCGAGCCCGACTCGTCCGGGGATGGCTCCACGCGGGTCGTCCCACGGCGCGACGATGAGTTCCTGTGTCGGTCGTGCTTCCTCGTCAAACCGCTCAGCCAGCTCGCGCGGGGCGAGAAGGACCTCTGTCGCGACTGCGAGTGAGCTCTGCGCCTGACGGCGCGGACCCGCTTCTCCCCGGCGCCCTCGCGGCGATCGCCTCGGGGCTCGTGCTCGGAGGTGCGTTCCCGGCGCTCGACTGGGGGCCGCTCGCGCTCGTCGCGCTCATACCGCTGCTGTGGTCGTGGCAGCGCTCCGGTCCGGCCCGCGCCGCGCTCTACGGCTTCGCGGCAGGCGTCGCGTTCTTCGGCGTCCTGCTGTGGTGGTCGGTCTACTTCGGTGTCGTTGCGATCGTTCCGTTCGTCACGGCCCAAGCCGCGTACTGGGCCGGCGCCGGCGCGATCGTCGGCGCGCTCGGCAAGCGCGGCGTCCGATCGCCGTGGATCACCGCGGCCGCGTGGGTCGCCCTCGAGGGGCTGCGCAGTCGTTGGCCGCTCGGTGGCTTCTCCTGGGGCCAGATAGGAACCGCGCTCCACGACTTCCCGGTCGCGCGAGCGCTTGCGAGCTTCGGTGGCGTTCCGCTCGTGTCCTTCGTCGTCGTGTTGGTGAACGGGTTGCTCCTCGGGCTCGTGCTCGGCTGGAAGGCGCGACGCGAACGCCCCCGCACCCTGGTCGTGACGGCCGCGACCCTCGCCGGGGTGATCGTCGTCGTCGCGCTCGCGGGGGCCACGCGCTACGGGCCCACCCCGACCGGATCGCTGCGCTTCGCGCTGCTCCAGGGCAACAACCAGGACCGCCGCCTGACCCAGGCCGAGATCGACGGCGGCTACCTCACGAGGAAGCACCTCGCGCTCGCCCGGAAGCTCCGAGGTGAGTTCGACGTGATCGTGTTCCCCGAATCGTCGCTCGAGACGGACCCCGAGGCCGATCCGGTGCTGCGCGCCGAGCTCCTCGCCATCGGGCGCAAGCATCACAGCGCCGTCATGGCCAACGTCATCGACGAGCAGCGACCAGGCAAGACCTACAACGCGAACCGTCTCTACGATCCCTCCGGCCGGTTGCAGGGCACCTACGCCAAGCAACACCTCGTTCCGTTCGGCGAGTACGTCCCGTTTCGCGACTCCCTGCGCTTCATCAGCGAGCTGCAGCAGATCCCGACCGACTTCGACCCGGGCCAGACCACCAAGGTGTTCTCGATCAAGGGGAAGCCGGTCGGGACGGTCATCTGCTTCGAGTCCGCGTTCGCACCGATCATGCGGGCATCGGTGCGCAAGGGCGCGCAAGCCATCATCGTCACGACGAACAATCGCTCGTACCGCCGCTCACCGAACTCCGCCCAGCACGTGGCATTGAGCCAGATGAGTGCGGCCGCGATCGGACGGCCGGTGCTGCACTCGTCGATCTCGGGGATCACCGCGGTGATCGACGCCGATGGCAACGTGCACCGGACGACGCGCCTGTTTCACAACGCGGTGGTCACCGGCCACATCACCACGATGCGCGGGGAGACGCCGTACGTGCGGTTCGGCGACTGGGTCGAATGGCTGAGCCTCCTCGGGCTGCTCGGAGCCGTGGTCGTGGCGGTCACTCGTCGTAGACTCCGGACGCCCGATCCGGAGCCCCCCGGGAGCGACCAGTGAGCGAAGAGCACAACCCCCTCGAGCGCGCGGTCGACTTCTTCGTCTTCGCGCCGATCGGGGTGGCGATGTTCGCCAAGGACACGGTGCCGACCTTCCTCAAGATGTTCGTCTCGCGCGGCCAGACCGAGCTCCAGCAACGGAAGAAGTCGCTGCACATCCAGGCGAACCAGTACCGCGTGGCCGGGAAGTTCGCGATGAAGTACGGCGGGCCCGAGGTGAGGCGCCAGGCCGAAGGCAAGCTCGACGGCGCTCGGCGGCTCGCCGAGGAGACGCTCTCGGGACTGGTTCCCGGGTGCGGTGGCGGGGGAGGGGACTGCCCGAAGGAGACGCCGAAGGAGTCGTCCGCGGCCGCACCCCCGAAGATCGCCACCGTCGACCGCCCCGCGACCACCGCCACCCGCCGCGGCACGATCGCCAGCGGCGCGGCCGCGGTTGCGCCGAACGGCGCGACGAACGGAAACGGTCGCGCGAGCTCGAACGCTGCGACGGGCAGCGAACCAGTCGCGCACGTCGAGCCGTCGCTCGCGATTCCGGGGTACGACCAGCTGTCCGCGTCGCAAGTCGTCGAGCGCCTCGAAGGTCTCACACCCGAGGAGCTCGACGCGGTGCGCGCCTACGAGCTCGCGCA